>DASYSW010000162.1:0-3176 GCA_036002905.1 Chitinophagaceae bacterium | reverse complement strand
CGTGAGAGTAAATGTGGTTGCCCAGGATATCGGCAGAGTCATTCTGAATTTGATCAATAACGCCTTTTATACTGTAGGCGAAAGGCAGAAGGTCGAAGGTTTAGGATACAAGCCGACTGTTGCAGTGAAAACGAACAAGCTTAATAATAAAATCGCGATCAGGGTGCAGGATAACGGCTACGGTATTCCTAAGAATGTAATTGAAAAAATTTTTCAACCATTTTTCACTACAAAGCCGACCGGCCAGGGAACAGGATTGGGACTCAGTTTGGCCTATGATATCGTTAAAGCACATGGTGGGGAAATAAAAGTGGACACAAAGGAAGGGGAGGGAAGTGAGTTCATCATTCAATTGCCACTGGGATAACAAGGGCTAGTCTATTCAAACAATGGCATTTTCGTTAGCGATGGTTCTTGCATTTCTCCAACCATGACCGCGATACCTGGCTCGCCTTTATACAAACTATTGTTTCGCAACGGCTGCAAGAACCAGGTCTTCAGAATGGCGTCTTTTATTTTCTTAGACTCTTCAAGATATTTTTTTTCACTGGTTGCTTTATAAAGGTTCATCATTGCGTAAGCTATACCTGACATTCCGCAGCATAGGTCAGTGTTACTACTCTGAAGACCCTTTATCAAATAGAAGGCGGAGTTCTCCGCTATCCTGATGTACTTTTCATCATTAAAGTATTTGTATAAAAGCACCAATAAAAAAATATGGCCGGCATTTCCATTGCACCAACCCGGCCATGAATTTTTGTTTCCAACAGTCAGCGGCCAGCGAATGGTATTTTCTTTTTGAATCCGGTTGTTGAGCAATTGTTCAAGCCTCATCAAAAAATTTCCAGGCAATTGGCCCGATGAAATGCTACACCATAAAAGGGTAGCGTATAAAAGGCCCGCCCATCCGTGAGCAATCCCAAAATAATCAACCGCGTTTGGTTCATTGATGGATGGATATTGATCCAATTGATCCCATATTTCGGTTTTAATCTTTTCTGCCGATGAGGTAATCTCCGGAAGGGAGTTATTCATTGTCATTAACTCCCTATATAGAAGGGAACAGCCGATCAACAAGCCTGCCTTTCCCAAGGTCACGTCAATTTTGTCACAAGGATCTTTTGTCGTCAACAAAAAATCATTGACTGCGTGGTGCAATGTGTGCAGATCGTTTCTCGCATTGCTGATCAACGCCTGTGTGAGATATATACCCGCAGGCGAGTGGTAAAGTGAATGCTTACCAACAACTTTTTCAGTGATACCGATCGCCGGCGAATAAAAAGCACGATCCTGGTCATCAAATGACAGAGCGCGGTTTGCCCATATATCGGCAAGATCGGAAAGTGCTGTATCCTGGCGTGTACAGGCCAGCCTATAATACATGTAAGCAATACCCCCTGAACCGTAATTAATAGAAGAGGTAGGAGAGTTCCGGAAACCTTTTTCTATATATGGAGATTCCCATCCAAATTTTTGTAAAAAGAAAAAGAGAAACTGCTGTTCCGCGTTTTGCTTATTGAATACATAGAGTTTGTTGCTTTCAAAAACAAGGTCCTTTACATGTACCAGTGCATCAGCAAACGCATTCAATGATTCAAATCTTGCGGTCGGATCTTTTGACAAAGCCCTTGCCAGAACATTAAATAATCCACCGGGAAAGTCAAGATCAAAGTTTGCAAATGGTAAAGGCTCATCACTGGCTACCTGGCTGAAAAGTTTTTCTCTTTCAAAAGACAAATTAAGATAATGGTGACCGGTAATCAGCCAATATAACAGGACTGCGATCGAATATTGTTCGGCCTTGGCAGTAACCGGTGGGTGTACTTCATTTTTTAAAACGGAAATAGCAAATTCAGGTTCATAAAAAAATCCCGTCCCGCCTCTTTGAACATCTGTGGGCTTGCCTGTAACTGTGGCATAACCGTAATCTATTATTTTGACCGTTCCCGACGGAGATATTAAAATATTCTCGGGATTTACATCTCCGTGAAGAACATTTTGTTTGTGAAGGTGATCATATGCTTTTACAATAGAAACAGACAGATTTAATAATTGTATAAGATTGTTCCTGTAATTACTGTTTCGGTATTTCATTGCCTCCTGTCCGCAACTGATGCCTTCACACCATTCAGTTACGAGAAACATGCTTTCATTTTCATGATCCTGTTCAACAAATCCCGGGTTGACGTGATTGTCCAGCAGCTGAAGAATAGCTACCTCATTCTTAAACAATGACCCGATGTTTTTGTTTTCACCTGCTTTCAACAGCTTTAGTGCAAAAAACTTCCCTGCGTCGTTCACTACACGGTACACCTCTGTGTCTTCAACCTGTTGAAATTTTTCTACTACCTTATAATCTTTGATCCTTTCATGTATTTGGAAAGACTTGTATGAAGAGAGGACACGTTGTGGATCATACGGTACAATAAAACCCCAATGCTGCATATCGAGCAACGATTCGAAAACTTCGTCTGCTATTTTTTGTGGATCTTTTCTTCTTGCCTCCGAAAAAGAGCAGATCACTTGCGCCATCGACTTCGGCGTACGAAATTCCTGTAAAATCGAAGCAAGATCCCGGCTGATCACTTTACTGGTATCACGCGCATTTATTTTCGTTACCACAATATCGTCTGTGTCATATTCAAAACCATTTCTTGTTTTTTCACTCACAGACGCTACAGGAATGAATTCAATGTCACTTGCCAGTATAAATGGTCCGCCTATGTCTATCATGATTGACAACTTAACCGTTGAATTGATAAGTCGGTTCCCAATTTCGTATATCAAGTCCTTTTGATTGCATCGTTGCGTCGATGTAAGAAATTGTCAGGGGCCAGTTCAATTGGTTTTCTTTCGCGTGCTGAAGGATCGCTGCCAACTTCTCGCTGACCGCTGTGCGCCAGCTTCCGTCGCCGGGTGGGTCCTTGCCCCAGGATAACAAGCCATTATCATCCAATTGCGCACTGAACGGAACACCCTGCGGCGCAAAACCCTTTAAGAATTGGATTAGTATCCCGGCGGTTGTAAACAAAGAGTCGCGCGAATAAAAATATACTACCATTTTATCCGGCCGGAGCAATCCCTGCAATGTGTTACCTATTTTAAAACTGATCGCATCAGAGGAGTCGATAACAGGAATGCATTCCAGGAGTACTTCGGGGAGGTCATTTATAAGA
>DASYSW010000161.1:0-8328 GCA_036002905.1 Chitinophagaceae bacterium | reverse complement strand
GAAAATATCTGTACTGAATACAAGATAAATTGTTCGCCGAAGGGTTGGATCAGTACTTCCGACGCGTTCGACAATTTTTATAAGATCCCGGGAATTGCTCACAGTGGTCAGCATTGTGTAGCTATCGCTGCGGGCAGCTCTAAAAAGCAATTTGGCCGCACATATATTCGTACTCAGCTGCTTTGTCAACTTCGTCGCGGCTATAAATACAGACTTGAATTTTATTTGAAGTCCAAACATGACATTTTAGATAGCGTTGGAATTTGCGTTACCGCGTATGATTTCTTGTTTGAAAAACGTGTGTTGCATTCTATTGTAGCGGACGCTTATGTTAAGGGTGCTCTCGTACATCCACAAAAAGCAGATACAAACTGGCAAAAAATTTCCATCGACTATACAGCTTCAGGTGAGGAAATGTATCTCACTCTCGGCAATTTTTCAAAATGCGATATTACCGGTCCCACAGGAATTCCATTGGAGAATAGTTTCCTGGTTTTCTTTGATGACATCTCTTTTACACCCGATGATCCAAACGAAAAAATTTGTGACAACTGGTTACATGAAAAGGATGAGATCTACAGTTTTAGTGCAAGGCACCAGCTTTTGGATGTGTATATTAAACGTCATCTTAACGATCCACCTGAACGTCCCCGAATAACTAAAACGTTGATACAAACGGTCGACACAATCACTCTTCCTGATGTTTTGTTTGAGGTAGGCAGATCCGAAGTTACCAGCAAAAGTTTTCATATTCTAGATAGTCTATTTAGTCTTTTAAAGGACAGGCAAATTGATTCGCTGGTTGTGGAAGGATACACCGATAACAGTGGCACAGCGGTGCACAACCAGGAGCTTTCCCGCGACAGGGCATTATCGACGGCGCGTTATATTAGAGAAAAATTATCGCTGAACAAACAATTGGTTATATCCAGGGGTCTTGGAAGTGAAAAGCCAGTAGCTGATAATGCAACATCGACCGGGCGTCAGCTCAATCGCAGAGTAGAAATATTTATTTACATTCGGAAGTAGTTTTTGACATTCTTGAACAAACGGATATTTTTTAAAATAAAACTGATTAAATATGGATCTTGGAAAATTTCTAATTGCCAACTGGTGGATATTCGTTCTTATCATTCTTTTCTTTAGCGGGTTGTTCACCATTAACCAGGGCTTTATGGGTGTCATTACCATGTTTGGTAAATATCGCAGAGTTGCGCGCCCCGGTTTGAATTTTAAACTGCCTCTTCTGGAATCTGTTCATAGGAAGGTTTCCATTCAAAATCGTTCTGTTGAGCTGGAGTTCCAGGCGGTAACTGCAGACCAGGCAAATGTTTACTTCAAAGCAATGCTTCTTTATTCCGTTTTGAATCAGGAGGAAGAAACGATAAAGAATGTTGCTTTTAAATTTATTGCTGACAAAGACCTGATGCAGGCGTTGGTAAGAACTATTGAGGGAAACATACGAGCATTTGTCGCGACAAAAAAACAGGCGGAGATACTTGGACTGAGAAAAGAGATCGTCGAATTTGTAAAAGAAGAGGTAGACCATGTATTGGAAAGTTGGGGTTATCATCTCCAGGACTTACAGATCAATGATATTACATTCGATAAAATGATCATGGATAGCATGAGCAAAGTGGTTGCAAGTAATAACCTGAAAGCAGCTGCGGAAAATGAAGGACAGGCCTTGCTCATTACAAAAACGAAAGCGGCCGAAGCGGAAGGGAATGCTATAAAAATTTCTGCTGAGGCGGAGAAGGAAGCTGCAAGACTACGTGGCCAGGGTGTTGCTTTGTTCAGGCAGGAGGTTGCCCGCGGTATGACTGAAGCTGCCGAACAAATGAAGCAGGCAAATCTTGACACAAATGTGATCCTTTTCAGCATGTGGACAGAGGCGATAAAAAACTTCGCTGAATTTGGAAAGGGAAATGTTATTTTCTTGGATGGAAGTGCAGAAGGAATGGAAGCAACGATGAAACAGATCCAGGCGCTGATGGTAAAACAGGCGGGAACGACGAATAAAGTTTGAGATTTGAAGTTTGAGATTGAATTTGATGTTGTGAAGCTCCCAGGTCTCCATCGCGATTACTCTGGCTATTTGAACGCGCTGATGCAGCCACGCGTCCATTTGTCTCAAATCTCAAATATCAAATCTTGAACGCCGGGGGAAACCTGTTAAAAAAACCTGAAACTTAACCCTCCATCACAACGTGGCACCGTTTTTTTCGTTCATTCACAGTTGTTGAAAAATATTCAGGGAGATACTCTATAACGATAACTACTTTTACGCACCTAATCCGGTTAATATGATTCATCTTTTACAGATTGTTGATTCAACTCAAAGACTTTTAACACATATCCAGGGAGATACAAATGGTGATGGTAAGCTAAGCATTTTTGAATTGCTTAGCACAGGCGGTGTGATTATGATACCCCTGGCCCTGCTTTTCTTAATTACCATTTTTGTTTTTTTTGAACGATACATCGCAATTCAGAAAGCATCGAAGCTTGATGCCAACTTCATGAACATTATCCGGGATCACATTCTTAGTGGAAATCTTAGTGCAGCAAAAAGTTTTGCGAAAAATAATAGTAATCCTGTAGCCAGGATCATTGATAAAGGCATACAGCGTGTAGGTAAACCGATCGACTATATCGAACGCAATATGGAAAATGTTGCTCAACTCGAAATGTTCAAATTGGAAAAGAACCTGGGTGTACTATCGGTTATTTCAAGGGCAGCTCCCATTTTTGGTTTTATCGGGACACTGGCAGGGTTGATGCAACTTTTTTTCAAGATCAATTCTACAAATGATTTTGAATTGAATACCATTGCAGGAGGCATCTATGTAAAACTTGTTACATCTATCTCAGGTCTTGTGATTGGTCTGATTGCCTTTATTGCCTACAATTACCTGCACACAAGAGTTGAAAAAACGGCCAATCGCATGGAAGTAGCTGCAGCCGATTTTCTTGATATTTTACAGGAACCCACAAGATAAAGCGGAATGAACCTAAGGAAAAAAGCACATAAAGAGGCCGAAGTGTTTACAGATTCACTGAATGATATTATTTTCATTCTGCTCATGTTCTTTTTAATCGTTGCCACGCTCGCCAATCCGAATGTTGTAAAAGTGGGTTTGCCCAGGGGAACAAAGGATACAAAGGCAAAGCAAAATATTGTTGTTTCGATCGACAAGGACCAGAAGTACTACATCGGTACTACTAAGGTTGATAATACCATGATCGATTCCCTTCTTTCGCAGGCGATCACTAAACAGAAGGCCACCGTTGATACTCCTACAGTCGTGATCAATGCCGATACAACCGCCTACTACGGCGAGGTGTTCAGGATCATGCGTCTTTCAAAAAGATCCGGCGCAAAAGTCGTAGCCAACGTGAAGTAATTTAACCGGTTTCCATTTGGGATATTTGAACCACATCAGGAACATAAGGGAGCAAGGTTTATTGTCGGATCTCTGTGTGGACTTATGTCCCTCGTGTGTCTATCCCGCATTAATCGGGATAAGTTGTGCTGGATCGATTCAAAATTTGCATTATTGCCCGCAGTAGAATTACGTTTTTTTTCCCGGATGTGTTTATTAGATTAGCCCCCAGATCCGGTTATGAAATCCAAGATATCCATACTCTGCTTATCCGTGCTTTTCCTTCTTTTTACTTCATGCAAAAAGGAATCAACCACCAGCATTGTTGGCCAGTGGAGAAGTGTTTCATTCTATTCAACCCAGGACAATGGAATTTACAACTGGGTATCGGTCGACGGTCGTCCGCAATTTTATAATTTTTCAACCGAAGGCAGGTTTGGTTCGGCAACCGATGTTCCAGGTGGAAGTGGCAGTTATAACTATGATGAAACGCTGCAGAAACTTACTCTTCATTTTGAAGCGGACACTTATGGTAATTTGCCAGGAACAAAAAATCTTAAAGTGGAGACCTTAGATCGCGACAAAATGATTCTTTCATACTCTCCAACAAGCGGAGTGATTTATAAAACAGAATACTTACGGATCAATTAACAGCCTTTATCATTCTATCTTTTTCTTGCAGGTCCTTTTTCAATTGAACGGTTCGAAATCCCCCCAATTGAAATAGATCCCTGGTTTGCTCTCCGTAATTTTCATGTATCTCGACATAAATGCTTTTCCCCTTGTTTAACTTTTCTTGTGCAAATTCCACAATCGCTTTGTAAAAGATCATAGGATCATCGTCGGGAACGAACAAAGCTGCCGAAGGTTCATATCCCACGACATTATTTCTCATTCCCTTTGTTTCCGTCTTCGGTATATATGGCGGGTTACTGACGATCACATCAACAGCAGGTAATTGCTTTCTTTGAGTGGCATCTAAAAAATTCAATGGGACGAAATCAATTGTAGCATGCAGCACATCCGCATTTAGCCTCGCAACATTCAATGCTTCATCACTTACATCACAAGCCCACATTTCCACGCCAGGCAATTTCCTTTTTAATGCAATCGCAATACAACCACTGCCCGTCCCGACGTCAAGGATTTTGACTTTTCCCGAAGGAATGCCTTCATTATCATTTTGACCCTTAAAATCTTTAACCACCCAATCCACTAACTCTTCCGTTTCAGGACGTGGAATCAACACATTCCTGTCAACATAAAATCTCATTCCTGCAAACCAGGATTCACTAATTACATATTGTATGGGCTCGTGCTCCTGTAGCCGGGTAATTGAGGAATGTAGCAACCCTTCCTGGGATGTCGATAAAGAATGATTTTGCCTGGTAATTCTTTTTGATCTCGGCAGTCTTGTAATGTTTTCGATCAGGAGTTCAGCGATATTGATTGCTTCATCGTCTTCATAGATGTGCCTCGTGGCTTTAATAATTTCTTTTCTTGCCTCATCAATGGTCATTGCCAAAGGTATGGTAAATGGCGAGTGGCGAGCAGGGAGTTGTCAAGTGTGAGTCGTAAGATCGGAGTAATGGTTTAAATTTGTCTATTCATCATTTATCATTGACCATTCACGAAAAATACATGTACCGATGTCTCGAGTTAGCAAAACTCGGGGCGGGTTCTGTGGCGCCAAATCCCATGGTGGGTGCTGTTCTCGTGCACGCTGATCGGGTTATTGGCGAGGGATATCATCATAAATATGGCCAGGCTCACGCAGAGCCAAATTGTATCCAACAGGCGGTCGAAAATGGTTACACCCATCTGATCTCGCAATCTACTTTGTATGTTTCGCTTGAACCCTGTGTTCATTTCGGAAAAACACCGCCATGTACGGACCTTATTATCAGGAATAAAATTCCAAGGGTGGTAGTTGGTTGTCGCGATCCTTTTGAAGAAGTGGATGGAAAAGGGATCGAAAAATTGAGGAACGCGGGTATTGAAGTTGCGTTTGGCGTCTTAGAGAAAGACTGTAAGGACCTGAATAAGCGTTTTCTTGGTTTTCACATAAAGCATCGACCCTATATTATTCTAAAATGGGCTCAAACGGTTAACCATAAAATAGCAGGGCAGGGTGGTGATCGCCTTTATATTACAAATGAATTTACAAACCGGGTCGTTCACAAATGGAGAAGTGAAGAAGCCTCCATTCTTATAGGAACGAATACGGCTTTGGTAGATGACCCTGAACTAACCACAAGATTATGGACGGGTAGCAATCCAACAAGGCTTGCGGTTGACCTGGATCTAAAGTTGCCCCGGCACCTTAAGATATTTGATGGCCAGGTGAGAACTATCGTTTTCAATACGATAAAACATGAAGACAAGGGTAACCTGTTATTTTACCAGGTTACAGACGATGTAAGCCTTGTACATCAAATTATAAATGCTCTCTATCAACTAAAAATTTTGAGTGTGATCGTAGAGGGCGGAACTAAATTATTGCAATCTTTTATTGATGAAGACATGTGGGATGAGGCCAGGGTGATCACGAACGAAGAGCTCATTGTAAAAAGCGGATTAGACGCACCTCAATTTATTTCAGCCTTAAAAATGAATGAAGAAAAGATGTTTACAGACAAGGTTGAGTTTTTCAACTCGAATTAAGGTTCCTCGCCTTCATAAAAACTGAGGCGATTTCTCAGTTGAGCGATCTCCTGTTTCATTTCTTCAATATGTCTCAACAAATGCGTGACCGCGCCGATACCCTCTGGATTGATATTTAAATCCTGGTGTAGTCTTGTTATTTGCTCAAGTTTTGGCAGGTCATTGGATGTTACGCATAAGGCCTCATTGATGACGACCGTCTCTATCAATCCACTCTCTTCCAGTGAATGTATAAATGAAATTTCAACATGGTGACTCGCACAAAAATCATCAAGCATGACCATATCTGTATTATCCATAAAATTCAATTAAGATGATAATTTTGATAGCTGCTCAAATAATTCCTTTTGCTTTTCTGTAAGGTTTACCGGGATCTTTAACTTGAATGTTAGGATCAGGTCGCCGAACTCGCCGTCTTTTTTATAAACAGGGAACCCCTTTCCCTTCAACCTGATCTTCGTTTCATTCTGAGTCTCTTGCTTCACATTCAGTTTTATTTTTCCATCGAGTGTGTCGACCGTCATTTCCCCTCCCAGTACGGCAGTATAAAGATCAAGATCTATGTTTTTATGAAGATCATTGCCGTGGCGCCTGAATCCTGTGTTATTAACGATGTGGAAAGTAATGTAGAGATCTCCGTTGGGACCTCCGTTGATGCCCGGGCCTCCAAAGCCCTTGACTTTTATTTTCTGTCCGTCCTCAACTCCGGCGGGAATTGTTATCCGGATATTCTTGTCATTGACCTTTAACACCTGCTGATGCGTCTTATAAACATCTGTCAGGTTCAATTGCAACTCGGCATGGTAGTCCTCTCCTCTGAATTTTGTTTGACGTTGCCTGAAACCTCCTGAGTCACCAAACATAGAAGCGAAGAAATCAGAGA
Organism: Chitinophagaceae bacterium; assembly: GCA_036002905.1. GTDB lineage: Bacteria > Bacteroidota > Bacteroidia > Chitinophagales > Chitinophagaceae > VBAU01. The sequence continues at coordinate 1,395 of DASYSW010000161.1, read as the reverse complement.
AATCCCCCTCATCAAATTGACCGGAAAATCCCTCACCGCCGAAATGCTGTGCCCCTTGTCGAGATTGCCGGGCCTGCTCAAATTGTTCGGCGTGTTGCCAGTCTTTACCGTACTGGTCATATTTTTTCCTTTTCTCAGGGTCGCTCAGTACTTCATTAGCCTCATTGACCTGTTGAAATTTTTTGTGAGCTTCCTTGTCATTTGGATTGAGATCCGGATGATGTTTTCTTGCTAGTTTTCGATAAGCCTTTTTTATATCATCCTGCGTCGCATTTTTGTCAAGTCCCAGCACTTTGTAATAATCGATATACTCCATCACACAATTTTAGAAGTGATCATTCGCGTCAATAAAATTAAGGAAAAGGGATATAAAGAAAACGAGAATGGTCCCGGTGCGGTTCTTGCCGCCTTATCGACTTCCCGGCCATTTTATAAATACCCAAAATGGTCTTGTCGGTACGACGGTGAGTCGATAAGAAAATAATTTCAAAACTTATTTTCATCTTACCCTCTTCCAGGCTCTATCTCCGTTTGTATCTTTCTTTTTTTATCTCTTAGTTTTGTATCTTGTTCCGAATTCTCTTATGAAAATCTGCCGCCAACTCGTTTTTACACTCTGCTGTTTATTGCTAACGCTGCTCGCTTATTCTCAAAAAAAATATGCTTTTGTTTCAGGCAAGGTGCTTGACGAGAATGAAAACCCGCTTTCAAAGGTCAGTGTGATAATTCTCGGGAGGCAGTCAGGAATTGTAACCAATGATTCAGGGGCCTTTCGTTTAAAAGTTTCTGCTAACAGGGCGTTTGCGATCCAGTTTTCGTATACCGGCTATAAAATCGAACAAAGAAATTTTTTGTTGAATGAGAATGAAGAAGAATACGTGACTGTAAAAATGGAAAGAGGTGCTACAGTCCTGCCTGGTGTAACTGTAAGCAACCAGCGGGACAGGGAAAATGCCGGACTCATCCAGGTTAACCCAAAATACACGCTGAATCTTCCTGCACCGGTCACGGGTGTTGAAAGTGTTATCAAAACTCTTGTCGGGAGTAATAATGAGCTCACCTCACAGTATAATGTACGTGGCGGCAGTTATGATGAGAACCTGATCTATGTGAACGACTTTGAGATATTTCGTCCTTATCTGGTCAGCAATGCCCAGCAGGAGGGGTTAAGTTTTATCAACCCGGAAATGGTTCGCAACATCAGTTTCTACACAGGTGGATTCCAGGCGAAATATGGTGACAAGATGAGCAGCGTTCTGGACATTCAGTATAAAAAACCAAAGAGTTTTGGTGGCTCAGCGTATGTTGGAATCCTTGAACAGGGCTTTCATGTGGAAGGCGTTACTTCAAAAAATAAATTAAGTTATCTCGTTGGCCTCCGCAATCGCACAAATA
>DASYSW010000160.1:0-4113 GCA_036002905.1 Chitinophagaceae bacterium | reverse complement strand
GAGGTACGGAGGGCACAAAGACTGAACAGAGAATCTCTCGTGTTTCTCTGTGAACTCCGTGTCTCCATGGTTACTCGACAAACAGGGAATCTCCGATGTTGCGAACTGCTAAGCGGCTACCTTAAACTACGAGGCTGCCGGCCATTGCCTTTTGTCACTTTCCGTTGCAAATTTGTCCACCGATATCGCCATCTGGGTAGCACTAAATCGAGGTTCATTTTATATCAACTATCTCTTCCTCCTTACGATTCCAATATAATTTTTTTCCTTCCCTGTATGAACGCGTTGCCATTATCTGTCCGACAGAATGAGCGAAACCGGTATGAACATTTCCATTCGTTTTTTGATTTCTTGCTCGCATACAATCAACCCAATTATCAAGATGATATTTACTGTCATCGCTTAAAGCAACAGGTGGGAGCGAACCTTTAAATTCTTCATTGTTTGTAATTAGCTGCGCTTTACCGCTTTTAATTTCTTCGCTGAACCCTTTATACATGTCAAATTCAGCAGGCTGATGTTCGGGAATAAAAAACCATCGCGGGCTACCTTCACCACCTTGTGCAAACAGGGTTCCGTCTGTACCCCGAATACAACTGTAATCACCAAACTTATTTGCATAGCTTGAAGAGTATGAATACAAGAATCCTGCTTCTTCATAGGTTGCGAGTGCCTGGAACGTGTCAGGATTTTGGCGTATATCTTTCCACTGAAATATTCCGCCGTTCGAAGCCATAGAATCAGGAATATTTGTGTCGGTATAAAAATGCACCAGGCCAATTGCATGACTCATCCACTGCGAGGTGATACCACCGGAAAATTCTTTAAAAATTCTAAATTCAAAATATTTCCAGGGATCAAAAGGACACCATGGTTTACCTAAAAGCCACCTGTTCCAATCTGTATCTTCTTCTTTTATTGCGGCAACATCAGGATCATTTGGATCATGCCAGCGATGATTGTTATCATTCCATACCTGTTCAATCTTTGTAATTTTTCCAAGCTTACCTGAGCGAACGAATTCACGCACTTTTATCTGTGTGGGATCGCTCAACCATTGAGAACCCATCTGTACGACTTGTTTTGAGGTAAGGACAACTTCTCTTGCCATTTTTGCTTCTGCAACGTCTTCTGCCATTGGTTTTTCGCAATAACAATCTTTGCCTGCTTTCACTACTTCCGCTAAAAGTTTTGCATGCTGGAAATCTCCCGTGGCGATCATGACTGCATCAAGCCCCGGCATTTTGAGCAACTCTTCAGAATACTGAAATTGCCTTACATCATTACCAAACAACTTCTTGCACCTGGCAGCAGTTTTTTCGCGATTCCCTTTCCACAGATCGCACACAGCTACTACGCCAAGATTCTTTTCAGTGGCGGACATCTTTACCATTTGCTGATGCCCCTGGCTTCTTGAACCGCATCCAAGAAATGCCAGGTTAATGCGATCATTTGCACCTATGATTCGTTTATACGAATCCGCGCTTATTGCAATTGGCCTTGCGCTTGAAACACCAGTTCCTGCCATAGCTGATATTGCAGTACCTGTTAAGCCAAGAACTGTTTGGTTGATAAAATTTCTTCGTGTTAAGTTCTTTTTACTCATAGCCAAATTTGTTTTGGTTTTAAAAAGTGGATGAGAATTTCAGGTGTTACTTTATCCAGTTTCTATAAAAAGCTTCCCTGCTCTCCAAAACCTCTGCCTGATAAATTTCCAAATTTCCATCTGCCTTTTTATAATGATAAGCTGCTTTGATTATTGAAAGGTCTTCGTTGATAATTGTAGAATCTTTTCTGGTACCTGCTCCATCTCTTGGACCTGCAATCATTAGTTTTCTTGGAGCAAGTGACGCTGCAAGGTCCGGAAGATCATAAGCGGTAAGCGCAGCAGGAACAGCACTGTGAACGTAATTTGAATTGTAATAGTGGTTCAATACAAGACTACGGTAAGATGAATAGGATTCAATAAGAGCAATATGTTTTATCATTGTGTCAAATGCGGCGGCATGTAATAATGCAGGCGACAATTCTTTTATTGCGATTGCATAAACTTCATTTGTTTCTTTCCTTAACAGCGAAGTAAGCTTCACAATATCTCCTGCTTGTATGCCCACTATACTTCTGTTAATAAGCATCGAGAGAAACCATACGTTATACGAAACACCGTGGATGTATGAATCTCCCCGAAAGTCACCGGGACCTATTTCTCCATAACCTAAAAGATCGGGTGCCAGCACTGTAAATCCGATGCTCACAAACCATTCTATTTCCTGGCCTGGTAAGGCTTCTGTTGATTTGCCGGAAGGATTTAAATAAATTAAACCTCTATGAGTCGGATGATTTGGTTTTATCAGCAGGTAGGGGATTACATAGTCGCCTTCACTCTTCACAAAATATTTTTCGATTGCATAATTTTCCTTTGACAGACGTCCTGTAAAAACAGGCTGGTTTATTTTTAGTGGTTCCTGATAACCTGATAGCTTTTTTGCTGATTCAATTACGTTTGAAAGATATCGGGGGAAATTTTTTCTGACAGGTTGCAGTTGATCATTCAAATTATCAAGCACCTTTTGATTCAGACTGAAAACAGTTTCACTCCCGAGAGATGTGGTTACTTGTCCTGTTTTTGTTACCTGCAGTTCTTCCGCAGATAAAAGCTTCACTTCCTTGTCTGTTGAATCCCCGGTATCCATTAGGTATTTTTGAAAGAATGCATACATCGCTTCACGATCTTTTTTAGTTGATGCATGTGGCGCGTCATCTATTACCAGTCTGAAATCATTTTGTTTATTATAAGCTTGATAAATGCGTAATACTTCGTCTGCAGTTTCTATTGCCCCCTGGATGCTGAATGTTGCGTCTCGTGTAGTACTTATGATCATTGTTGGCAGCGGGGCACGCACCTCCACGAGATCCGCCATATCCATTCCACTTTTGATTGCATGAAACATATCCTGCTCTGCGCACTGCGGTCCTGAAGATTGAATTAAACGTTTGAAATTGGTAATATAACTCTCTGTTACGAGTACTTTAATGCGATTGTCAAACGCCGCAATGTAGGCGCTTTGCGTTCCTCCCCCTGACCGACCTGTGATTCCAATCCTTGAGGTATCCACTTCCTTTCTTGTAATAAGGTAATCAATTGCCCGCATACCATCCCATATCATGTATCTTGCGAGAGAACTTCCAGTGATGAAAAGCTGGGCGCCTGCATAGGAATGTTCCTGGTCGCGTTCTTTAATGTAAGATGTTTTTGTCGCTGAATCATAATATTGAAGTCGTTCTCCTTGTCCAATCGGATCAAAAGCAAAAACAATAAAACCTTTTTCTACAAGATTTAAAATTGCCCGCTGATACTCGGGATTGCGATACGCATCATCCGAATGTCCACTGCAATAGATTATTGCCGGCGCTTTACCGTTCTTTAAATTATTTGGAATGAATAACGATGAGGTAACATAAAATCCCGGCTGCGATTCAAAAATGATGTGCTCTACTTTATAATTGTCCTTGCTTAATGTTCTTTCAATGTTTGCATTGAGCGGAGTTTTTTCGGGAAAAGCACCCACAATATTCAAAAATGTTTTGTGCAGCCACTGTTGTCTTTGTTGCCACGCGGGTAACGAAAGCAACTTTGCCATTTCATCTGAACGATTCTCAAGAAGGGAATAAGCCTGGTCTGCGAGATAATGATACATTGAATTGCGGGCGTCACTGAATTGTATCCATCCTTGCAATACATTAAATTCTTTTTGAGAATAAACTACGTTGTTCAGAAACAAAATACACAAGAAAAGTTCAAACAATTTTGTCAGGCAACATGTTTTTGTTTTGATAACAGGTTGAAGCGGTTGGTTCATTGGTTCAACAATCAATTAGAAAAGTTACTACGATTTTTCAAATCAACGCGTTATGCGGGGATTAGCCGGGAGGTTTGCACAGGCACAAAGGCCGTTGCCGGTATAGACAGCTGTCAGCACAAGTCGGTAATACATCGGCTCGAGTTTCCGGAAGACACTGATTCAGAACGGATGAGTACATTTTGTGTCGGGAAACGAGTGGAAAAACCATTGAATATATTGTGGCGATGAGAGCTTAGGCTGCCTAACAGAC
>DASYSW010000159.1:0-3471 GCA_036002905.1 Chitinophagaceae bacterium | reverse complement strand
AAGGAGCGGGAGGTGAATTTTAGTTTTCAGGCGGATCCTCATTGGAAAGCAGTATCAGGCTTCATAAAATGATAAGGCGGCTTACGATATAATTTGTGCCATGCTAGCGAAGATGGCAGCAGGTATAAAGAATTCCTCATACATTAGGCAGTAAGATAGAAATTAAGCTCAAATTTTACGATATGTCATTTCAAGCCTACATTGATAACATTAAAGCCAAAACAGGTAATGGCCCGGAGGACTTCAAAAAATTAGCAACCAAAAAAGGGTTTTTGCAGAATGGTCAGATTAAGCCAGACATAAAAGCCGGGGATATTGTGAAATGGCTCAAAGAGGATTTTGACTTAGGGCATGGACACGCAATGGCAATTTATGCGGTATTTAAAGGACTCAAAAAGTAGATGAGCCCTCATGTAATACTGCATTAAGAAAGTTATACTTAGGGGGCTGGAAGCAGTATTCAAATCGGATAGATCTATCATAGTTAAATGACATTGAGTAGAAAAAGAATCTTCATTGCAATTTTACTTATAACCGTGAAATTGGGAATTCCTGTTTATGCTCAAGTAGGAAAAACCGATGACAAAAGATTCATCACCTATATAGCTGATCCAAAAAAACAGGATGTACGATTCTATTGGAAAAACAATAAACAGGAGATATTCAGGAGCATACAAAACCTAAAAACATGGCTCGGTCAGAAACACAGAAAACTGGTTTTTGCCATGAACGGAGGTATGTACAAGCCGGACAATTCACCTCAGGGTCTTTTTATTGAGAACAAAATGGTTGTCGCAACCCTGGACACGGCTGTTGGAAATGGAAATTTCTACCTAATACCCAACGGTATCTTTTACCTGACGACTAACCACCTCGCGGTAATCTGTAAAACGACGGCTTTTGCGAACTATGGAAATATAAGATTTGCGACGCAGTCCGGCCCGATGCTGGTGATTGACGGCGACATTCATCCCGCATTTAAACAGGGATCGCCAAACCGGAACATTCGAAACGGCGTGGGCATTCTGCCTGATAATACAATCATTTTCGCCATGTCGAAAGAGGAAATCAATTTCTATGACTTCGCAGCATATTTTCAACACATGGGCTGTAAAAATGCTTTGTATCTGGACGGGCTGGTGTCAAGGACCTATTTACCTGATCAGAAATGGGTACAAACCGACGGAAACTTTGGAGTGATCATTGGCGTGACCATTAAAGGGAACTAGGTAGAAACCCTTAAATAACTCCCTCGTCAAAGTATGATTTCTGCAGTATATACGTTTTGAGAAAGAAACCATATTTTGTTCCCGTAAACTAACCCAGCCATACATGAGAAAACCCATGATTACAGCATTGGGCTGTAATTTCCTGCTCATTACTTCCGGTTTTGCCCAGCATTTACCCGACGTTAGCGGCTGTATTTCACAACCTTTTAAACAGCAACATGTCGATTACAATTTCCAGGAAATCTGAGAATTATTTTACCCTGGTTGGGATTTTTTCCATTCTTTTTTTACTGTTCCTCCTTTCACTCCTGGGCACTTCCCCATTACTTAATCTATTCGGTTTATCAAAGATAAATGCTACGTTATTATTTATTTCCAGAATACTCTATTGGCTAAGTTTGGTATTGCTTTGGCTTTATTCAATTAAGTTTGAAAAGCAAAACATGTTGATCTGGGATGAACAAAAGTACAAGCTCTCCACCTTCTTAATATCCATTATAGTAATATTCGCAGTATTAATTATTGGTCTAATATTGATAAGTTTAGTATACCGTTTAACTGGAATAAGTAAGACCAGTATAAAGCTTTTAGAAATGGTAGCTGTTTTTCGTGCAAATAAATTATTACTCGTATTCACAGCTTTAACCGCCGGCGTTGTTGAAGAATTAATATTCAGGGGCTATTTGCAGCCACGGCTTGAAATTATTTTAAAAAAACCAGCCCTCGCAATAGTAATTTCTTCGATTTTGTTTGCCTTGTTACATTACAGATATGGAACAGTTATAAATATTATTGGACCTTTTTTTATTGGGCTGATTTTTTCTTATTACTATTGGAAATACAGGAATATAACAATTCTTATAATTTGTCACTTTTTATGGGACTTAATGTCTCTGTTTCTTTTAGTAAACACTGGACATTAATTGTATAAAGCCGTGGTTGCTAAGGACAACTCTATGAAGACACAGATAATAATTATAAACAAAGATTGCCAGATCCTGAGGCTGAAATCTACTACTGGTGAACCATTTTCAGACCCACTATTGACAATCAGACATTTGTTATAAATGGAGACTTCCTGGCATAGGTACTATCCTTCAATTGTTCGATAAGAAAAGCTGCTATATCAGCAGCACTTATTTTCTTACCCGGACAGTCTTCCAGACTAACTACCGTTTCACCTCTCGCATCCGTAAATTTAATAAAAGGAACCCTGACCAGGGTCCAGTTCACATCACTCACCGACAAAATAGAATAGGCTTTTTGCCTGTCAGCGTGAATCAAAGGGAAGTTCGATTTCATCCATTCGGATGCGAGACTTGTTTCAGTACCTTTTTTATCAAAAGGAGTATCGACATTCAGGCCCGCAACCAGAATGTAGCGTTGAATTCCATTTTCAGCCATTGCCTTTAACACATTAGTAGTTGCCTGACTGGCTACGAGAGGTTCATCTTTGCGCTGACCTACCGTACTAATAACAGCCTGGCAACCCTGAACCAATGAACGGATAGCTTCCGGATCAATGGCATCGCCCTTAATGATTTCGATAAACGGACTTTCAATTTGGAAATTTTCAGGGCTTCTGAGAAGAAGTTTTATGTTAAACCCCTGGCTTAATAATTGGGTTACGAGATATTTTCCGGTTCTGCCTCCACCGCCCAATACGGCAATTTTTATTTTTTGTTCCATTTTTATTCTTAATAAAATTTGATAATACAACGCTGTTCCTGTTCCTCTGACAGGCAAACGAATCTACAAAGCCGCCAGGCCCTGGAGAAGGAGATCAATATTTTACTAAGAGATTTTAATAAAGCAAATCTATGTAACTATTCTAATAGACGACAGCCAATAAGGATGCACCGGCAGACAAAATATTGCATGGCGCCAGTCCGTTTGGTAAGGGTTTTTGTGTATATGGAATTCTATTGAACTTTAGTACATTGGCCATAGGTAAACAAAATGTACTACAACTCTTATCCCTTAAAACTGCAAAATGAAAAAACTATTATTTGTTGCCCTTATTGTAAGTATTGGCCTGTTTTCCTGCAAAAAAGAATCAACTGATAAAAACAACCCAAACCAGGCAGCCAACAGTTGGACTTTCAAAGTCCAGGATACTACTTATCAGGGTGCACTCATGTGGGATCCTCTTCTTAACACTCTTCTCCAGGGAAATGATACATACACTTTTACAATGTTGGGTGGCGAATTGAATTCTGACCATGTTTTTAATATTGTTATA
>DASYSW010000158.1:0-3806 GCA_036002905.1 Chitinophagaceae bacterium | reverse complement strand
CGTGAGATCAGGGTAAAAGGCGGCCAGGCCTTTAGTGGATGGTTGCCGAAGCCAGCGCCCACTTCAGGTGCGTTTCAGAATTTGACCATCCCTGATGAAATTTTTAGTCTGAGTGAAAAAACGGAAGCACCTCCTGAATATTATGAAGATGTCGCTGTTGTTGCGTACAAGATACCGACTGCAGATGTGTCGATGAACGATTTGAATCCAACCATCACGTCGAGCGCGGGCAATTTCTTATTAGCTCAATTGACAGATGGTGACCTTGCCGCGACAAATCTTTTGCCTTCAGATTCCGCAAGGGGATATGCATGGATACAATATGAATTTGCCCGGCCTCAAACTATAAAGGCGATCAGTGTTGTCGGCGGCGGAAGCAGATCACCATTCGGATTGACTGGCGAATCCGAAGACCGTAGTCTGGAAGTAAGTGATGATGGTATCAACTTTCGGAGGATAAGTTTCCTTCCCCTTGGCGTTATTCCACAACAAACAATTACCATTCCCGCAACTACAGCAAAATATTTTCGAGTGACGTTTAAAAACCCACCTCCTCCATTTGATTTCAGTGCTATCACCGGCAGTGGTATCAAACCACCAAAGGCCCCGGCAGGAACAGACATTGCAGAGATTGTGCTGTATCCCGTCACAGTCATCAATCATTTTGAAGAGAAAGCAGGTTTTGCACCCGCCACTGATCTCAACCTGCATACTACACCCGCGACAAATGATGTGATCTCAGAAAAAGATGAGATCGATCTTAGCAACAAAGTGAAAGCAGACGGAAGCCTGGATTGGACACCACCTTCCGGTGAATGGAGGGTCGTTCGATTTGGTTATTCATTGACAGGGAAGCAAAATCATCCGGCTTCGCCTGAGGCAACAGGATTAGAAGTAGATAAACTGGATGCCACCGCCGTTAAAAACTATTTTGAAAAGTATTTAAACCAATACAAAGATGCAACGGGCGGATTGATGGGCCAGAAGGGTTTGCAATACGTCGTTACTGACAGCTATGAAGCCGGGCAGGAAACATGGACGCCAAAAATGAGAGAAGAATTTAAAAAGCGGCGCGGATATGACCTGCTTCCATGGATGCCCGTGCTGACAGGTGCCATTATAAAAAGTACAGAAGCAAGTGAACAGTTTCTTTGGGATTACCGGAAAACGATCGGTGAACTGTTAGCAGAAAATCATTACGACCAGCTTACAAGCATTCTGGCTAAGTACGGGATGAAGCGCTATTCAGAATCACACGAGAATGGAAGAGTGTTCATTGGTGATGGCATGGATGTGAAACGAAAAGCAGCGGTTCCGATGGCGGCCATATGGACACCCGGAGTGGGTGGTTCTTCTTTGATAATGGCGCAAGCTGATATTCGTGAGTCGGCTTCTGTAGCGCATATATATGGACAAAACCTTGTAGCTGCTGAATCACTCACTGCTGTTGGTTTTGGGGGAAATGCGTGGGCGTATTCTCCCGAGAAGTTAAAACCAACGGCTGACCTGGAATTAGCCAGTGGGTTGAATCGCTTTGTGATCCATACATCCGTTCATCAACCTGTGGATGATAAGATACCGGGTCTTGGACTTTCCATTTTTGGACAATGGTTCAATCGTCATGAAACGTGGGCCGGCCAGGCAAAGGCATGGACAGATTATCTTGCCCGCAGTTCTTACCTGCTACAACAAGGAAAGTTTGTAGCTGACGTGGTCTATTATTATGGTGAAGACAATAATATCACGTCTTTGTTTGGTGGAAGTTTACCTACTATCCCCGAGGGCTATAATTATGATTTTATAAATTCCGATGCCTTGATCAATCTATTGTCGGTAAAAAATGGCAAATTAGTTACACCCAGTGGGATGATCTACAGTGTACTGGTGTTGGATAGTAACGCAATGAAAATGTCACTACCGGTTTTACGAAAAATAGAAAAATTGGTAAAAGCAGGTGCAACGGTGGCGGGTGTAAAGCCTGCATCAACTCCGAGTTTGTCTGATGACCAAAATGAATTCAACAAGTTGGTAAACGAAATATGGTCATCGTCTAATTCAAATGTTTCAGATGGGAAACCATTGAACGAAGTGTTAAATGCACTGAACGTTGTTCCCGACTTTACTTTTGACAAAACACAAAAAGATACAAAGCTTTTGTTTGTTCATCGCAAACTTACTGATTGTGAAGTTTATTGGGTAAATAACAGGAATAGCAGAAAAGAAACTTTAGATGCGAACTTCCGGGTCACTGGAAAAGTACCTGTGTTGTGGCATCCCGAAACAGCAAAAGCTGAGGCTGTGTCATACAGCATTGCAAACGGTGTCACAACGGTGACATTACCACTTCAACCAAATGATGCGGTGTTTGTCGTGTTTAAAGACAAAGCCAAAACTTCTGTTCTACTGCCTTCCGTTGAAGAAAAGGAATTAATGACTATCGATGGAAGCTGGAAAGTAACATTTCAAAAAGATCGTGGTGCGCCCGCTGAAGCTACATTTGATAAATTAGCTTCATTCACGGAAAGTGCAGACCCCGGTATTAAATATTTTTCAGGAACGGCAGCTTATACCAAGACAATTGTTGCAGATAAAAATTGGTTTTCAAACAACATACAACTGTGGTTAGACCTGGGTGATGTAAAAAATCTTGCAGAAGTAGTTGTAAATGGAAAGTCGCTGGGTATTCTTTGGAAGCAACCTTTTGCTGTTGATGTCACTCACGTTTTGAAACCCGGTGAAAATAAGATTGAGATCAAAGTGACCAATCTTTGGGTAAATCGTTTGATTGGTGATGCGCAGCCAGGTGTTACTAATAAAATAACTTATACAACGATACCATTTTACCAGGCCAGTTCAAAACTGCTGCTTTCAGGTTTGTTGGGCCCGATAAAAATTATATCTGCTACCCGTACCCATTAATGAAAGCCTTTCAAATTAACAGATTCAAATGAAAGAGCTTGCTTTTTTGTCTAAACGGTTATTTGCATTGAATTTCATCAGTTTTTTATTTTGCGGGAATTTATACTCTCAGAATGATTCACTGGTTGTCGATTGGAGCGATGTAACTGGCATTTCAAAAACCACTGCAACTTTGCAGGTTGTTGAAAACCCAAGGGTGAGACCAGGTTCCCCGATCCACGAGAATACATTTAAAGCCTTAAAAGAATTAGGAGCGGATTATGTCCGGTATGTGCCCTGGTTCCCTTATCCTAAACTGTCTGTGGCAGAATTAAAACGACCAACCAAGGATTCAACTTTTTGGGATTTCACCTACCTCGACAGCACGATGGAAGCGATCATGAACGCAACACAAGGGCATAGTGTTGTCATCAACTTCAGCACAACCCCATCATGGATGTGGAAAATAAATTATGACGTGCCATATCCCGAAGACCCGTACGAAGTTTTCTGGGCATACAATGATGGTACTGAATTGAGAGATACAATGATGAAAGAACTTGCAGGTTATTATGCAAGATTATTGAGCTGGTACACCAAAGGAGGATTTACCGACGAGCGCGGAGTTTTTCATCATTCAAATCACCATTATAAGATACCTTACTGGGAAGTATTGAACGAACCTGATTTGGAGCATAATATCTCTCCCCGCCTCTATACAAAAATGTATGACGCCATTGTAACGGAATTGAGGAAGATATCTCCTTCAACAAAATTTATTGGCATCTCGCTTGCCTTCGAAACCAATCCTGAATACTTTGAATTTTTTTTAAACCCCAAAAATCATAAGGTGGGTATTCCTCTTGACGGCATATCCTATCATTTTTACGGGACACCTTCCTTTGGAA
>DASYSW010000157.1:0-5153 GCA_036002905.1 Chitinophagaceae bacterium | reverse complement strand
ACCATATCAAAGATCCATCGCTTGAAATTGTTTTGTGATGACAGATCGGTAGCAAACGAGGCAACTTGTTCGCTCGTAAGATAGATGATCAATCCTTCTGTCATGACCAGGATCTTATTGGCCTGGCCATTCAGTTTCTTGAACAACTCTTTCCTCGCTTTCTGATCTGCCAGGTCCAACTTAATTCTTTTTAAATGACATCTCGGCGTTTCATTGTTCAACACTTTCTCTTTCTCTGCAAGAATTCCTGGAAGATCGACCTCGACCCATTGAAGAGAGGAGGGTAGATCCATTCTGTAGGGCCTGGCATCGAGTCCGGCGGCAAGATTGAGGACCATATCATATCCTTCCCTGACATGTCGCATAATAAACTCGTCAAATAAAAATGTTCTTGCTACAAACGACCAACTGTTCTCTCGGCCGAATCCAATAGCATTGGCGATCTGCTCGCCTTTTTCCCCTGCCAGTTTCCTTGCAAAGGGATCATGGAACACCGCATCGGATCTCTCACTTTCTTCAGCTCTGAAAATAGCCACCCACCTGGCCGTGTCTGAAATATTTTCAACCAAAACGGACATCGCTCTTACTTATTTAATATCCAAAGTTCCGTTTTATTTAGATGCAGATCGTGATAATTTATAGGAGTATCCGCCCGAGACTTTGTCTTTTGAAGAAAGAAGAGGTAATGATGTGTTCAATATCGAAGGATAAATAATCATGAATTAAAATCAACTATATTGCCGTGAGAGGTGAACCCATGCAACATGAGACATGAGGCTTTCACGTTTATCCTTTGACGTTTCACGATCTGGTATCATGTAATTTAAAAATACAAGGCAATGTTTGTACATCATGTTTATTTCTGGCTAAGGAATGAAATTAATGAAGAAGATAAGGCAAAGTTGATCGAAGGATTGAAAAAGCTTTCAAAAGCAAGTACCATTAAAAAATTTCACATCGGTGTGCCGGCTGCTACCAATCGCGATGTTATCGAGCGATCATACTCGGTTTCCTGGCTTTTGTTTTTTGACAACCCTGCCGACCAGGATAGTTATCAAACCGATCCTATTCACTTAAAATTTGTCGAAGAGTGTTCGATGCTTTGGAAGAAAGTGGTTGTGTATGATTCGATAGATGCATAAAAATAATTTATGGGACTCATTCACGCATCTTTTTCATTGATTGTATCCCGTAAAAGCTGTGCGAATTTTTCGGGTTCGTCATAATGAGACATGTGAGCAGAATGATCAAACCCGGTAAACGTTTTTTTACCAGCGCGGAGATATTCGTAATATTTTATGGCTGTTTGATATGGAGAAATAGCGTCTTGCTTACCATGAACAAAATGAACGGGAACATCAATGCTTTCGATCCTGTGAAACAAGTTGAGGGCATTAAATTCGGGAAGCAGAGCATCCTGGCAAAACTCCATTCCCTTTATTGTTTTAGGTATGTCACTTAACCGGTATGCCTTGCTGCGTATCATGTTTGATATTAACGAGACCAGTAATTGATTGTAATTGGCGCCGCTTTTTACTCCTCCCAGGTTCGCGAGCAGTTTTGCTCGTTTTTGAAATAGTTTGGCATTGTTGACCGGCGTTCTATGGAGGTCAACAGCCTGTCTCAATAACGTTCCTTTGTTTTTTTCACTGGCCTTTGCAATTGCAAACTCAATAGCATACCTATTTGCAGTCGGCAGATCGATGTCAGTGCCAACTAAAAACAAACGATCAAAAATCGATGTGTCTTTTGCAGCGGCCATAAGTGCCAGTGTTGCGCCTTGTGAATATCCGGAGATGATTGCCTTCTTCTTTCGATATTTTTCCAGCAGGTATTTGGTGCAACAAATAAGATCATCAGTTAACTGCGAAAAATTGATCGTTTTCGGATCTGTATTCTTATCGAAAGATTTCCCGCAAGCCCGCTGGTCCCAGTATGCTACCAGGTAATCCTTTTCAAGGTGCAGATTTTTTTCCATGGTGTGAGCTTCGGGAATTATAGGAAAGCCGGGTCCGGCCTGTACGTGAATAATAAGAGATGCTTCTATACTTCTCCCGCGAACAAGAATCCATTGTTCGGAACCATTGATCACTACTTTTTCCAGGCTATCGATTTTCATAATTTTTTTGAGGCAAAGAAATGACGGGTAAGATGAAATATCGTTCACATTTGCTAAGAAATGACCTTTTGCCCTCTGAGCCTGCTAAGATGTTGCGGGCTGATTCCGAGGTAAGATGCAATATGATACTGAGCCGCATTTATAAATACATCGGGATAAGAAACTATCAGGTCATCGTATCGCTCTGCGGGCGTTTGTAAAATAAAAGACACTGAACGTTTATAGAAGCGCAGAAAACTCAACTCAATCATACGCCGGTGAAGATGTTCGAGGTCCAGGGATTGTTTGCACAAATCGTTAAACACCGGGTACGAAAATGTAGTCAATGTTGTCTTGTGCATTGCGATGATGCTTGCCACTGGGTTTGTATTTGTCATTATGGACGGCAGGTCTGCACTGAAGTCATTGTCGAAATAAAAGAAGTCGGTTATCTCGTTCCCATTTTTTAAGTAAAACTTTCGCAAGTAACCCTTATCGACAAAGGCGATGTCATAATTTTTCTTGCCTGCCCGGATCCAATACTCCCCTTTACCTAAAGTTCGTGTATTTAAAATGTCGTACATCCTGCCGCGATCCTTATCGTTGAGTGGAGTAATATTGCTGAGTACATCGATTATCTTTTCCATTTCGCCAGCTTACCTTTACTCATCGTTAAATTAGTCTGTCTCGTTAGCCTTTGCTCGAAAATTATTTTGGAGATTATGTTTTTTGCAACAATTCGATCCTGTTGCCAAACGGATCGAAAAATGAAAATCGCTCTTGACCCGGGACCTGGACTTCATCTTTTATGACCACCCCGTTCCTGGCTAAATGTATTCTAGCTTCTTCGATGTTTACTATTTCAAAAGCGGGATGTCTTTTCGATCTGTTTAATTCACTTTCTGTGCCGATATGAAGTTGTATATCCGCAACCCGGTACCACAAACCACCGTTGTTGAGGAGTGCCTCGGGTTTAGCAATTTCACTTAATCCGAGTAGGTCTGTATAGAAATGCCTTGCTTCACCCTCTTTTCCGGTTGGGATGCAGATTTGAATATGGTCAAGTCTCTTAAAGTTTATCATACTCGTGCATCATGTAACATGCTCCAGGATGTCATCCGTGGAGAATACTTGCGGTGCAAATTTTAATGTTGAACTGCCCATGCCAGACCATCTGGCGTTCCTCCGACATCAAAATGATCGGTGACTTCCAAAGTTTTGAGATTAATAATGGCCACATAATTATCCGGTGAACAGGCCACAAAGGCGCGAGAGCCATCCGGATCCATGAGAATGCCAGCTGCCCCCTGGCCGACCTTCAATCGCTTCAATTCTTTCTGGGACTGTGCATCAATAATGGTTAACTCGCCGGTTCTGAGACTTGCGATGAATACCATCTTGCCATCTGGTGTAAATTTTAGCCTGTTAGCACCGAAAACCTTTGCATCAATTGTTGTTGCCAGTTTTTTTGCTGTAACATCAATGACCGAAATCATTCCATCCTCTGCTGAAGCGGTCCATAACTCACGGCCATTGGGGGAAACGTCGAAGCCTTCGGAACTGCGGCTCACCGGGATAATTGTTTGAATCCAATCTTCGCGCGGCCTTGCATTAGCAGGTGCCGAAGCTCCGGGTGGGATCAAGGAGTCAACGAGGATGCTTACAGTTCCTGAAGACATGTTAGTCGTGTAAATTCTTTTTCCATCATCGGTAACATAGATCATGTGAGTCCTGTCCTGGCCTGTTCCCATGCTCCAGTCGAGTTTGCCGGTTGCCGGGTCATAACTTCCAACGGCTTTCGAACCTTCAGCCGAAAACCATACTTTTCCGTTGGCAAACATTAACCCATGGGGACCAAACAACGGTCTCGTATCGATGTTTGTCAAAGGTTTTTTTGCAACCAGGTCAATTACATTTAATTCATGCAAGCTCCCACCACCGTAAATAGAGACGTATGCCGTTTTTCCGTCTGCAGAAGCGATCACTTCGTGCGGATCACTTCCGACAGGAATGCGGGCAGAAATAGTTAGTGTAACGGGGTCGACAATCGCCAAAGTATGATCAGCTTTTGAAAGTGCAAGTATTGATCCGCGACCCTGTGCATCGCCTTTGATTGATGGAACCAGGAACATGAGCAGGAAAACTGGCAATGAAATGAGTCGGGAGACGTGGTACTTTAAATTTTTCATAACCTGAATATTTATCCAAACGATCTGTGAAAAAATTATTTAACGCGGTTGTACTTCTTCAGAATTTTCATGACGGCCTCATGGGGCAAACCATAGACGGTGTTATCATTGATTCCTTTTGTAGTCGTGCCTGCAACCAGCGCATTGACAATAGCCTCTTCAGTTGCCTCTATCGTTGCATTGAATAATGCTCCCATCTGGTCATTTGAAAATATTGTTGCGGTTGTTTCTTTTGTGCGGTTGAATGAATTTTTATTTGCAGTTGAAAAAGCAATAAAAATATCGCCGGATCCATTTCCACCAATGCCGCCCACTTTTCCGATACCAAGGGAAACTCTTTGAGCAATCCGCTTTAGCTGATGTGGAAGCAATGGCGCATCCGTTGCCACCACAACGATAATGGACCCTTGTTCAGACCATTCGTTTTTTATCGCGCTATTTGCGGACGGCTCATCGTAAATTTTTATATTCAATGTGTCGCCCAGCTCTTTTCCCACGGGTACCCCTGCAATAGTAAGTTGTGATTTAACTCCAAAATTGGCTTGTACCAATATGCCTACGGTGTATCCTCCTAATTTTTTATCGATCACCCTTGATGAAGTACCAATGCCCCCTTTGAATCCAAGGCAGATCATTCCTGTGCCTCCGCCAACTGCACCTTCTTCGACAAAGCCGGGCGACGCTTTGTCCATTGCATGCCATACATGCTCGGGTTTTACATGAAATCCATTGATGTCGTTCAATACGCCATCCCATGTTTCGGCAACGACAGGGTACGAATACCAAAACAATCCCTGCGACGTATCATAGTATTTGTGCTCATCCATCCACTTTAATGCTGCGTCACGGACCGTTCCTACACTGCT
>DASYSW010000156.1:0-4984 GCA_036002905.1 Chitinophagaceae bacterium | reverse complement strand
TCAACTTTACGAGGTCTTAAAAAACTATCCTGGTTTGTCGCGGCAACTCAACTGCAGGGGAATGTTGTTCACTCAATATGAATGCCCGCAAACTAACAGAAAGGAACAGTTCTATGTTGAATGCAGTTATATTGCTTATGTGATTAGTGGACGACGGATCTTTCACAAGAATGGCAAAGTCTGGGATCTTAGCGAAGGGACCTGCGTCCTTGTAAAAAAAGGTACGTACACTGCAGAGAAGCCCGAAGGAGAAAAATGGTGCGTGATGGTTTTCTTTATCCCCGATAATTATCTTAAGCAAATAATTATTGATAATCGCTTCAGTTTACCTTTCGCCAGTTTGGCCGAACCTGTGGAGAGTGTGGTATGTCTGGCGGTCAATGACCTCAGCAGATCTTTTTTTCTGTCCATGCTGCCCTATTTCATGCAAACGCCGCCACCACCAGAAAATTTGCTCGAGTTAAAATTCAAGGAGCTTGTGTTATCTCTCCTTTCAAACAAAGATAATCACCAACTATTATCCTGGATGAGCAAGATCGGGGTTGACCGACGTATGTGCCTTGAGGATATAATGCAGAACAATTACAGGTATAACCTGACTCTTGACCAATATGCTAACCTCGCCCTTATGAGCCTTTCTACGTTTAAGCGTGAGTTTAAAAAGACGTTTAACGAGGCACCATCGAAATGGATTATGAAAAATCGATTAGAATTGGCCGCTCAATTATTGCAAAGCACCTCCTTGAGCGTTGGTGAAATCGGGTTCGAATGCGGATTTGAAAACCAGACACATTTCAGCAGGATTTTTAAAGAGAACATGCGGGCATCTCCGTTGCAGTTTCGGTTGAAGCTTCAGGCGCGCAAAGAGGTTACCATTGATAAATAGAACGAGCAGTTAACTTCGAGACGAGAGATGCCTCAAACACACCTCCTGCAACAATGGAAGAATTTTCAAAACCGCTTTGTCGAGACTAGTAATCTAAGCTAAATTTTTATCTCTCCAACTTCACCCTCGACAACCACCCGATCTTTAATGGTTTGACCCAAAAAGAAATTTTTTTGACCCAAATAGAAAATCGGATATGATTCGATGGAAATATCTTTAATCGCTTTTATTAACCTTTAAACTTATGGATATGGAAACCGCCACAAGGCCTGTTTCTGGAAAGAAGTCATCGGGCACTGAGATTCTCGACACGGTCAATAAGATCGCGCCTATTCTAAGCAAGCATGTCGAAGAGGAAGAAAAGGAAGGAAGACTTTCGTCAGAAGTCGTCAGCATTCTTAAAAAGGCCGGCTTTTTCAAATTATTCTTGCCTCGCTCACTGGGAGGACATGAATTCGATCCGGTAACAGTCGCTAAAATTGTCGAGGAGGTGGCGACTTATAATACTGCTGCAGGTTGGTCTTTAATGGTGGCCAACACGTCCGCTCTAATGGGTGGCCGTATACCGGAAAAAGGAATTGATGAAATCTTTGGCGATAATCCGGATGCGTTTATTGCTGGAACTGTTCATCCTCCGATGAGAGCAACCCGTGAAAAAAATGGTTATGCGCTGAATGGAAGAAATGCTCTTGTGAGCAATGTCCATGAAGCGCAATGGATTTTTTCTGCTGCTATTGTTATGGATGGTCAACAACCAAAAATAACGGATGGACATCCGGAAATAATAGGTGTTTTTATGAAAGCGAGCGATTGCGAGATTGTCGACACGTGGCGCCCCTTAGGAATGCGTGCGACTGATAGTAATGATGTAGAAGCTAAAAATGTTTTCGTCCCTGACTATTTGATGTTTCCTTTTTCTCCGGAGTTTGATGCTAATCGTTACTATACCGGCCCGCTTTATCGAATGCCGGCTGCAGGAGCAAATGTAGCTAGCCTTTTGGCACCGGTAACAATTGCTGTGGCACGCAATGCTATTAATGAGCTTAAAACATTTGCTGACAGGAAAACTCCTCTTGGTTCGATGGTTCCAATACGAGATCGGGGAGTTATACAGCGAAAACTGGGCAGGGCCGAAGCATTGGTTGCATCAAGCAGGATATACTTGCACGAAAAAATACAGAGTTGTTGGGATCATGTTTTAGCAGGCGAGAAAATTTCACTTCAAGAAAAAGCGGGGTTGTTACTTGCCAATACGCACGCTAATCAATGTTGCGTAGAAGCTATCGAACTCATCTATACTGCAGCCGGGACGACGGGAATTTATATGAAGAACAAATTGGCGCATTATTTAACGGATGCCCAGGTTTTACGTCAGCATGGATTCATGAATGAAAACCGGTACGAGACGGCAGGCCAGGTTTATTTTGGTCTTCCGCCCGATCTGCCCATCATTGAATTTTAAGAATTAGGTGAATGCAAACCAATAAACCCACATCGCAAAACTTAGCGTCAAAGCGATCCATGGATTGATCAGGGCAATGCAAAGAATCAGACTGTTACAAATCAAACCGATATTTTCATTTCTTGTTGTTTGCCTGATTTGAGAAACTGTGATCTCCTGGATCAATTGCTCTCTGCTTTGAGTTGCAGCATACCATAACAGCCGAAAAGCAAGGCTTATCAAAACAAAGTAGCCTGTATAGAATACGACGGCTGTTTTTAAGCCACCGGTTAATAAGAATGTCCCAAGCGTTTTAGTCGGAAAGGGTATCAATGCAATTAACATCAGCAGCAGTCCATTTGCTACCATAATAGAATTGTTCGTTTTGCGGAGAAGTTTGAACAAGCTGTGATGCCCGATCCATGCCAAAAGAACATTTACAAAACTAATTACATATGCCAGGTACATTGGCCATTGTATCAATAGAGAATGAGTCAAATCTTTGTTGGTAATATTATCCTTTACCTCAACTCCAATTTCTATTGACAATAAGGTCACAGCAATGCAAAACACCCCATCGCTAAAGGTTTCAATGCGAAGGGTCTCCTTTTGAAGTTGTATTTCGGACTGCACCGATTTCATACTACAAACTGAATAATTACACAGCATCACAATTGTCCGGCAGTTTACTTTTTATTGTATTGGGTGCCCTCGTAGGTGTGAATATCCTTTGCAAAGTCAACTAACGGACACGAAGTGGGTGACGTTTGTATTCAATTTGCAACAGAAATTTTTACTATGATAAATCACTATGACATTATTATAATAGGCACGGGCAGCGGAGGCAGCACAATCGCCTATAAGCTCGCTCCGACGGGCAAAAAAATTCTTATTCTTGAAAGGGGTGGATTTATTCCAAAAGAGAAAGAAAATTGGGATCCACATGAGGTGGTTACCAGGGGAAGATACAGGCCAAAAGAAGATTGGTATGACAGCGATGACAAACCGTTCAAACCCTTCATTCATTACAATGTAGGCGGCAATAGTAAAATGTATGGCGCAGCCTTGTTCCGTTTTCGTGAGAGCGATTTTCAAGAAGTTAAACATTACGGTGGTATTTCTCCTGCATGGCCTTTTCGCTATGATGCACTGGAAAACTATTATGAACAGGCTGAGAACTTATATAGTGTCCATGGCAAACGCAGCGTTGACCCAAGTGAACCTTATTCATATTCTGAATATCCGCAACCCCCTATCCCCTATGAACCCTTGATTAAGGACCTGGAACAAAAACTGAAACAAATAGGTCTTCGGCCTTTCCCATTGCCCATGGGTGTAAGACTTCCGCAAGATTACACACAGACTGAAGCCCCCGTCATATTGGAAAACTTTGACGGTTTTCCGGACCCCACAGATTCAAAAGCAGACGGACAAGTTTCGGCGTTACGCCCTGCACTTAGAAATAAGAATGTCACATTGATGACGCATGCTTATGTAGAGCGATTGATTACGGACGATTTCGGAGAAAAAATTATCGGAGTCATCACAATCGTCAATGGTGAAAAGATAAAATTCAGCGCCGATTTATTTTTTGTTGCCTGCGGGGCTGTCAACAGCGCCGCTTTGTTTCTACGAAGCGCTAATGAAAATTATCCCAATGGCCTGGCTAATTCTTCTGACCAGGTTGGACGAAATCTGATGTTGCATCATAATGGCTGCCTGGTCGCTTTTACAAAGAAAAAAAATGATTGCGTATTTCAAAAGTCTCTCGGTCTTGCCGATTTCTATCACAAATCGGGCTACAGCGAATTTCCATTGGGGGAAATTCAGCTAATGGGAAGAAATGACCCCGACACAATCATATGGCTTGCTGAGAATTTATTCCCCGAGAAAACATATGCCGAACTAAAAGAAATGACAATTGATTTTTGGCTCACGTCCGAGGATTTACCATCGCCAGAAAATCGGGTTACATTAAAAGAAGACGGCGCAATAAAAGTTTCTTATACAAAAACAAATTATGCAGCTTACGAAAGGTTGAAACGAAGCCTAAAGGAGATATTTGTAAGATTGGGCGAGATCGATTCTGACTACAAAGACACCCAGTGGAATGGTTATGACCTTGATGTTTCGGGCATGAGTCACCAAAATGGTACGCTTCGTTTCGGAACTGATCCAACCACTTCAGTTCTGGATTTGAATTGTAAAACTCATGATCTTGACAATTTGTATGTTGTGGATGCCAGCTTTTTTCCAAGTTGCGGAGCATTTAATCCGGCATTGACCATTGTAGCTAATGCCCTCCGTGTGGGGGATCACATCATAAACAATGTTTTAAACTCAGGTGATGTGAAAAAAGAATCAGCGGAAGCGATACTTATTTAATAACTATCACAATGGCGAATAAAATGCAAATAAAGCAATTAGGTAAGGGGCTAGCCGTTCTTTATCATCTTTATCCAGGCGTCGTAATTGTATTGTCCTTTATTCTATTTACGCCTGTACTAGTGAGTTATCATTATCCTCCTCAGTTGGCAATGATGTTATCCATTATTCTTGTGGCTATGCCGATATTTATCTCCCATTTGAGTCGTGCAAAAAGAAAAGAGGCGCTTAAATACTTTTGGCAACTGAACGGCTATAAAAACAAATTAAGT
>DASYSW010000155.1:0-17864 GCA_036002905.1 Chitinophagaceae bacterium | reverse complement strand
CTATGATGTCACCATAAATGTTCCGAAGAATTATATCGTTGTTGGTACAGGTACTCTTCAGCAGCCTGAAAATTTATTACAACCAACATTCTTAAAAAGATATAATGAATCGTTTACGTCGGATCGGACCATTCAAATAGTAACGAAACAAGACTGGCAGGCAAAAAACATAACTGTACAAAATCCCGTCAACAGTTGGCGATTCAAGTCGTTTAATGTTCCCGATGTCGCTTTTGGAATCAGCGATCATTTTAATTGGGATGGATGCAGTGTTGTGGTAGACGATGCTGGCCATCGTAGGGCCGGCGCATTCGCGGTTTACAACGATACGGCGGCGGATTTTCATAGCGTGGCACAATATGCACGACATTCACTTGACTGGTTGTCACATCACTGGCCGGGGATCCCTTATCCCTATGAAAAGACAACAGTGTTCCAGGGCTATGCCGGCATGGAATATCCTATGATGGCCAATGACGAAACTTACGAGGATACAATTTTTTCAAGATTTGTAGCCGAACATGAAATCGCACACACCTATATGCCATTCTACATGGGTATCAATGAAACCCGCTATGGTTTCATGGATGAAGGGTGGGCGACCACTTTTGAGATATTGATCGGCAGAGAAGATCTCGGTGTAGAAAAGGCTGAAGAATTTTATAAACAGTTTAGAGTAAGTGGATGGATCAATGATCCCTCACCTGGGCAGGATGTACCTATTGTCGGTCCCGGTGATAATATGATAGGAGACGCCCTGGGTAATAATGAATACGGAAAAGCGTCGCTAGGTTACCTTGCCATGAAAGACCTTTTGGGGGACGAACTTTTCAAGAAATGCCTGCATGAGTACATGAATCGCTGGCATGGCAAGCACCCTATTCCATGGGATTTCTTTTTTACATTTAATGATGTTGCAAAGAAGAACCTGGACTGGTTTTGGAACAATTGGTACTTCAGCCACAACTATATTGATCTTGCTTTGAAATCGGCAACAAGATCAGGAAATGATTATTCGATAACCATAGAGAATGTTGGTGGAATGGCCGCTCCTGTGAATGTAATAGCAAATTATTCCGACGGAACGAAGGAGAGTTTTCATCAAACACCCGCTATCTGGCAAAACAATCAGCAAAAGACAGTCGTTAAAATCTCTTCAAAGAAAAAGGTGAATTCCATAAATCTCGATGGAGGCATCTTCATGGATGCTGATCCATCAAATAATACCTGGAGAGAGAAAGCATTTTAGTTGATAGATAGTTAAAGAAATTTTTCGAAGGAAACTTTAAGCAAACAATTGCTTAATTTTATGTTTCACCAAAGAAAAGGAGGTATTCATGCAAACAGATATGACATGGGCACCTTCGGTAACTTTCTAGTTCGCCGGATAACCGATTAAATATTCTGTCCCGATCTTTCGGGAGAGCCGTCCCGACTCGTCGGGATGGCTTTTTTTATTCACGTAACCACTTGTTAAAACCAAATCACCTGCTTTTATTTTAATGAAACTGGCCTGATATTTCTTACCTTTTCAAGGGCATCAAATTATTTTAATTTTAAAAATATCTATATGAGATCAATTCTATTCATACTCACTATTTTTATGATCATTCTTTCTTCGTGTGGCACCAATAACGTGAAAGAGCCTGAATACCGCGACATCCGGAATATAAGACTGATCAATTTGGGTCCGCTGCAATCGACGGCAGGAGTGGATCTTGTTTATTATAACCCCAACAAATTCGGTGTTCAGCTTGAAACCGCCCGGGGTGACATTTATATCGACAGCAGCTATTTCGGCAAGTTTGAACTCAGTGAAAAAGTACAGGTAAAAAAGAGGTCAGAATTTATTTTACCTGCTACGGTCAAGGTCGACATGATCAGCGCCATAAAAAATCAGCAAGAGCTTTTAAAAAAGAAAGAAGCGCTGATAAGGGTCCAGGGCACTGCAATGGTCAGGAAGGCGGGGTTTTCAAAAGAGATACCTATCAGCTATGAGCATACTGAAAACATTGACCGGATCAGGGCGCTGGTTACGACAAATCCACAACAACAGTGAACATGTGAGAGCTTTAATTTTCGCCACCTAGGTCAGAAGGGTCACATTAGGAAGACATAGAGGTTCATGCATACTACGCTCATGTTTCTTATGTGGTTAATTAAAATGACGGCTGATACTTTCCCAATAAAAAAGCCGCCCGAGAAATCGAAGCGGCTTTATTCAACCAATAATAATCAGAATTAAGCAGCTTGTTTTTCAAGCTTAGCCTGTTTTACAAATTCTGCATTTGCATTGATTCTTACCTCTTCACCTAATAAAATACTGCCTGTTTCTGAAACCATACTGAAGCTTACTCCAAAATCTTTCCGGTGTATTTTACCAGATACTGAAACACCGATGCGGGTATTGCCCCATGGATCCTGGGCGATGCCACCGTACTCAACATTCAATACGACTGGTTTACTGATTCCACGCATTGTGAGCGTTCCATAGAGTTTATAATTTTCGTCGTCGATTTTTTCCAGCTTATCACTTTCGAAAGTTAATTTCGGATGATTTTCCGCGTCGAAGAAGTCACCTGTTCTTAAGTGCGCATCACGTTGCTCGTTATTGGTTGAAATTGAATGAATGTCAGCGCTAAATTGCACTTTTGCCGTTGTGATATCGTCCCCTTCGGTTTGAACGGTAGCATTGAACTCTTTAAAACTACCTGTTACCCACGAAACCATTAAGTGCCTTACTTTAAAATGAATTTCAGAGTGTGTGGGATCAAGACTCCATTTTGTAATTGCCATAATTTTAATTTTATTGGTTTAAATAACTCCCACAAAATTACCATGGCCATGTACGTGCTTCCATTGAGGTATGTCAAGAAATAACGTTGACATTTGTCAAGTTTTGAGATATGATGCTCAAACACAAGCATTATTGATCATTGATCATTCATTATTAACAAGCTCTTAGCAATAAATCAATAACCAATAATAAGAATTAAAAATGACCTCAATGTTCTTGTACCTTGTCTCTTGCGCCTTCGTTATTTTTTAAGCTCATTTGTTTCCTGATACGGCTGATTGTTTCCGGTGTAACGCCCAAATACGAAGCAAGCATGTGCTGAGGTATACGGTGAGGGAGTGTGGTAGGGCAGGCGCTGATAAATTCATTGTATCTTTCTTCAGCGGTTTGAGTCAGAGAACTCACCAGCCTTTTTTGTGTCGCAATTAAATTGTTTTGAAGGAGAATGCGGAAATATCGTTCAAATTTTGGGATCTTTTCGAGCATTTCTTCCTCTTTCTGTTTTGTGAGGAGCAGTAACGCACAATCATCCATCACCTCGATATTGTATTCAGAAGGCTCACCCGTAAGATAACTGTATTGATCCGATATCCACCAGCCTTCAAACGCAAACTGAGTGATGTGTTCGTTGCCTTTATCATCAACGGTGTATGAACGCAATAAACCTTTTTCAACGAAGGCTATGTATTTGCACACATCACCTTCCTGCAACAGGTATTGTTTCCTGCGTAATTTTTTCTGTATAAAAAAACTCTGGCTTAGTTTTTTTTCTTCTTCGGTCAGCTCTATTTTTTCATCAAATTTTTGAAACAATAACTCAGTCATAGAATAGATTAAAAACCAAAATTAATCGATTGGGGAATAACTTATGCCCCGGTTTTATACAGCTGCTCAAACTTTTCACGACTCAGATGCCAAAGGTTTACCTGCTGTTCAAAATTAGAAGGGCCGGGATTTGTTCTATGTTCTTTTACAAAATCAAATCCCACCTTTTCAAGCAGCCTGTTCGGAGCTGGATTTAATGCATAGGGTTCACAGTACAAGTCTTTCAATTGCAATTTTTCAAAATAGAGAGGAAGGGCGAGTTTGACAAATTTGCAACCCACGCCTTTTCGCCTCTCACCAGTGTTCCATAAATGCAAATGCATATGCGCATCCTTTCCAAAATTTATGGGCCTGGTATTTGAATGACCGACAGGAATGTCATTCTTTAACCAAACAACGCAATAAGATAACTTTCTCTCAAGTGACATTTCCAGTTGCGATTCCCAATATGTTCTGAATTGATCTTTGGTGGGCAGCTTCCTAATGTCTACGCCCATATCAGCGAGAGATGATTCATTAGCATTGAACCAGTAAGACATAAACATATCCATGTCTGCCAATTCGAGTTCTCTTACAGATAAATTCTCCTGATTCATCATTGAGCTTTGTATTGTTGACTTTCGCACCTACAACTCCAGATAAAGACCCTCACTTTACCGTCAAGGAGTTTTCCCCCGCCTTTAGTTCATATCTTTTCTCTTTCCAAACTAAATACCCGGGCGTATTTGGCGGAAGCATGACTGTTACTTTCCAATTGTCGTTTGTCTTTTCATAGTTCACCGTAATATTTCCGTTGACATGAGGAATGGTTCCGGTTGCGTGCGTGAGGGCACCTAAATGAGGAGTGATCTTTATTTTTTTAAAACCTGGCGCGTCGCTGTCAATGCCCAGAACAATACGATATATCTCTATATTTGGGCTTGCACCCCAGGCATGACAATCTGAACGGGTTCCATTGATATCGGAAATCTCAGCCCACGTTGTCATACCCATTGCGAGATTTTGTTTCCAAACGTTCAACCAGTTTAGATATTCATTTCCCAGGCCTGCTTTGGTCAACGCCAGGTGCAAATAATATTTGAAATAAATCGTTGCTTGTGTGAGATCGTTATCGCTGACAAGTTTATGTGCAATCGCACCCGCATCAGCATCGCTAACCAGGCCCGCCAGGATCGCTAAGGAATTTGTGTGTTGTGAAAAAACATCTTTGTCATCAGTGTCGGCAAATATTTTCCTTGTGTTATCCCAGTATTTTTTTTGAATGGTTTTCTTTAGTTGTACGGCTGCTGACTCGTATTGTTTTGCGTATTCCTTCATGCCTAAATTGTTTTCCAGCTCTGTCGCCAGTTGATACCCCCACAGCAGCTGCAGATCAAGAGCTGCAGAAAAACCATCTTTACCAATCGGAGCCACACCATTCTGCCACCCTTTAGTTTCGCACCAATCGGTAAAATTCCAGTATGGTAAATTCTTTAATGAACCGTCTGCCTGCTGGTATTTATTAAAGAACCATAATACCTGCCGAATGCCGGGCAATTTGCTTTTTACAAATACTTCATCATTGCGGTACATCCAATAGTCATGTACCATGGCGATCCACCACAAAGAGAAAGGCGGTATTTCCTGGGCGTTGGCGGTGGGATAGCGACTCAGCGTTGCACCCTCAGCCATGCGTGAGTTGTCAATCAAATCTATTGCATTACGCACCAACTTGTCATCACCACTGTTGTACAATGAGACCAGGCATTGAATGCGTGTGTCGCCCACGTATTGCAGTTGTTCGTAGTAAGGGCAATCCATGTAGGTTTCCATCGCGCAGGAACGTGCCGTACGCCAACCCGTTTCCAGGATCTTGTTTAATGTATCGTTACCTCCATCAAATTTTGCATTCATCGTAAAGGGGTAACCGGTAAAAATTCCATATAGATCATCGATCTCAAGTGGTTCGCTCTTTGTAATAACCTGTAGTTGTAAATACCTGTACGTGTGCCACCAGAGAGAAGTAAATTCCTGGCTATCACTTCCATTCGATACCAGGCTATCCGTCACACCGATAAATCTTTTTCCCTCCACCTCGTTCCTGTTTCCCTTTTGGTGAAGAGTTCTCCAGTCTTTCTTGTCGGGCTCATTGATATATAATCCCTCAGCATAGCTTAGAGTTATGGACGAATTTTTTCCTTTGCTAAACTGTAACACAGGATATGCATTCGTCAAATAGCCCTGGTCAAGCAAAATGAAAGCACTGCTGTTTGCGGGTATAATGAATGGACTTTTTTGAGCAGGAAAGTTTCCAGGTAGCGGAAACACATCCGTTTTTCTAACCTTTTGCAATCGTTGTGGCGTTAATTCCATTTGGGGAATCGATCTTGGAACAAGCATCCAACCCAAACCATAACCAAAAACTCCTTTAGGGAGACCTTGAGTAATTTGATTTGCAAAAGCCCAGCTATTGTCATCAAAATCGGTATTCTTCCAGTTCTTCAATGACAAATTGAAATTGATAGTTTCGCCGGGGCCGGCGACATAATACGTATAGATTAATTTCGGTTCTTTTGGACTATAACTGCTATCACGCCGACACTTCCATGTTTTATCCGTATTGATTATTTTTTCAGCTTCGCCGTTTCCCTGTAGAATAAAACCTGTTTGATAGGAGATTTGTGCTTCCGGCCGCATGTCTCCATAATTCCAAACAACAGCGGCAATCGCATTTTTTCCAGTGTGCAGGTAAGGAGCAATGTCAATTGTTTCAAAATTCCAGTGAAAGATATCTCCGCGTGCGGGTCCTAACGAAACGAATTTTCCATTCACATATAATTTATAGCGATTGTCTGCAGATACACGGATGATAAACGAAGCAGGTTTTGACACAAGTGCAAACACCTTTCTGAACTGGTAGACACCATAGTCATGCGCCGGCTCAGTCGGCACGTTAATCCAATGTGCTTCCCATGGTTTTGATAAAAGATCGCCCGATTGGGAATGCAAAATTGTATATGGAAAAATGAAAATGCAGGTAATTATTTTTTTCATCCAACATCCTGGTAACATGGCAATGGTTTTTGAGGGTAAATGTATTGAGAAATTTACGTTACAAGTTTCATTGTTTCAGAGAATAGAATTTTTTGGGGCGAAAATAAATTACCCCCATAATAGCGTGAAGTTGCCGAGAATATTGTATGGCTTGGGTGACCTTCCAGCGGACTCACACCCTGGGCCCGGTAATAAAAATAAAATATACCTTTATTTATTCCTTCTTATTAAAACCAGTGCGGCCCTTTCTCCGTATTTTATCTGTGATTATTTGTTGTCCATGACGGGAATTCAAAAATCTTTTAATAAAAAGTTCTAATTATGAAAAAGCTTGCCCCGACCATTCTTTCATTGGTCATTTTACTATGTTTTAACGAAAAAAGCTATTCACAGGAATCACTTTACAAGCGCCTGGGCGGATATGATGTTATTTCTGCCGTCACAGATGATTTTATTACAAGATTAGCCACGAATAAAGATATTTCACGGTTTTTTGTGGGACTCAGCGACGACAGCAAAACAAAAGTGCGGCAGCACATAGTCGATTTTCTCTGCGCCAAGAGCGGGGGTCCGTGTGCCTATACCGGACGCACGATGAAGGATGCTCACAAAGGACTCAAGATAACTGAGAACGACTGGAATATTTCTGCTGGTTTACTTGGGGAGACATTGAAGAAATTCAATGTTCCCAAAAAAGAAACCGATGAAGTTTTTGCTTTTGTCACGACGTTGAAGAATGACATTGTTGAGGTAAAGTAAAGAAGCGATCCTGCTTAGGGTGAGTCACGGTGTCCAGTATACCATTCAATTGAACGTTGAAGGGTTAATTGGAAGCACCCTGGCAGTTAATAGTTTTTATTCACCAGGTCCTTCAGATAAACACTTGTGATCTCATTTTCTGTAATGTCTGATAGCCCTACGAAGTCTTGCAGTTTTATGGCTAAATTTTTCATGGCCTTTATGGCAATTTTCAAAAATGAAGGACCTAGGCTAACCCTTGCAACCCCGATGTCATTAAGAACGCTCAATTCCGGAATGCCCGGTATTGTTATAACGTTCACCGGCATTTGAAGTTGATCAACCGCTCCTTTGATGTCCTCCTTCGTGGTCATACCAATTGGATAAAAGCAATCTGCTCCTGCTACTTTGTAAGCCCTGCCCCTTTTTAACGCTTCTTCAAATTTTGATTCCGGAGTATCAAAACTTTTTCCACGCAGATAGACGTCTGCCCTGGCATTGATGAAAAGTGAAATACCCATCTCTTCTGAAACTTTCTTGATAAGTTTGATCTTTTCACATTGAGCTTCGATCGGCACTATGGAATTCGTTTGTTTGTCTGTATCTTCGATGTTGATGCCGACGATCCCTGTTGTTAAAAGCCTTTTGACGTTTTCCCTTAGTTGCTCATCATTCTCGGCAAACCCACTTTCAACATCCGCAGATACCGGGATATTTACACTGGCTGCGATTTTCTTTAAGATCCCCAAAACAAAATCGAATGAAATCCTTTGTCCGTCGTCGTATCCATTTGTAAAAGCGACTGCGGCGCTGGCGGTAGCTATCGCCGGATAGTGTAAATTTTCCAGGAGGTTTGCTCCGAGGCAATCCCAGATATTGGGCAATATCAAAAGTTTGCCTGAATGATGTAGGTCGTAAAATCGTTTGGCTTTTTCCTGCTGTGTCATTTCAGCAACCATTTATTTTTGTAAAAATATTCAATAATCCATTGCGCTATTGAATTTT
Organism: Chitinophagaceae bacterium; assembly: GCA_036002905.1. Classification (GTDB taxonomy): domain Bacteria; phylum Bacteroidota; class Bacteroidia; order Chitinophagales; family Chitinophagaceae; genus VBAU01. The sequence goes on along the minus strand of DASYSW010000155.1, from coordinate 9,466 downwards.
GCCCTATATCAGGATTCGTTGATCTGCATTCCATATGTACAGCTGTTTCTACTTTGTCTCTGCCGTGAAGGAACGTTGCACTCAGTTTTTCGCTTTTCACCACATAGCATCATAGGCACACAGATGTCACATAGATTTTGGTAACACTCCACCTATGCTTAATTGATTGATGCCACGCTCCGCTTCCTATTGAGTGGCCTTAGCTCTGATGCCACTCCAATCCTGTTCCAGGCATTTATAGTAATGATGACCATAATGATCTGCGCGGTTTTTTCTTCTCCCCATAATTGGATGGCACGTTGATAGGCCTCCTCGCTAAGCCCATGCTGGTGGATCAATGTTATTTCTTCGGTCATCCGGAACAACAATCGCTCTTCTTCGGAAAAAATATTTTTTGCTTCTCTCCATGCGCTGATAAGCAGGATTTTTTGTAGTGATTCACCCAGTTTCAATGCGTCATGCGAATGTGAATCGACACAATAAGCGCAGCCGTTTATTTGGGAGGCTCGTATTTTAATAAATTCCCTGTGTAGCTTGTCAATGGAAGTTTCATTTACAAATTTATCGAGTGCATCCATGGCATCATAGGCACCGGGTTGAACATCATTAAAATTGATTCTTTTGGTCATACATTGTTTTTTTGATTTTCGATAGTGTTGAGATGTCAAAAGTAGACAAGGGGGACAGTCGAAAGAATAGAAGAAATTCAGAAAAGCATGTAAGATTTATAAAGCATATTTGGCCTGGTATGATTTGGGCGAATGACTGGTGTGTTTCTTGAAAAAATTAGAAAAATAAAACGGATCATTAAAGCCCAATTGATAGGCCACCTCTTTCACGGTCAGGTTTTGATAGACCAGTAATCGTTTCGCCTCGGAAGCGATCAATCCATAGATGACATTTTGGGCAGTTCTCCCCGTATGTAGCTTTGACTGTTCATTCAATTTAGCTTCTGTTGTACCGAGTTTCTTTGAGATTTCAGTGAGGGTATAATTCTTATCAAAATTAGCTCTCACAGTTTCGAGAAATTTCAGGAATAACGCATCGGGTTTCCATATTTCATCACCTCGTTCCACTTTCGCCCTATTGATCTCGACTAAGATTAATTCGATACGGGAGTGTATAGAAATGTAGTGCTGATAGGGTTTTACCTCGAGTTCCTCTTTGATCAGTTCAAGTTGCCGCTGTATAATTCCATGGTTCGGAATTTTGATCACTTCGTTTAGATCGAAATGACAAAACAGGCCATTATGAAATATGAGTTCGATATCATTGTCGTTTTTACAAAAGAAATCGACGGTAAATTCAAGAATAAAACCTTCCGCTTTTCTTAGATTTTTGAAGTAATGAATTTGGCCCGATGTAATAGTCAATACGTCACGTTCTGTCAATTTTAATTCTTTCTCATCGACCACAGCGGTAAGGGTCCCTTTGGAGCACCAGGCAAGTACGTATTTTCTTAACCGTCGTGGTTTGTCAATGTCGGGATACTCATTAAATGTTTTTATATCGATCATTGGTCACAAAGATCATTAAAATTCACTCTTCATGCAGTCAGTCCCCCGATTAATCGGCTTTGTGGTTTTCTTGACTTATTTGGTCGCGAAGGGCACTAAGAAGCCACATGGACGCGACAACCATATGGACGACACAAGAAATTTCTTCACAATGGTTACCTTCATAATTATAAAAACCCCTGTTTATGAGAAAAGTTTCCACCTTCCTGCTGCTGACTTGTTGTTTATTATTCAGCATTATGACAACGATCAATGCACAAAATGCCAACAATAAGATCCGGATCATTATGATTGGTGCACATCCAGATGATTGTGATGAAGACGGAGGGGGAACGGCGGCGCTTTTTGCCCAAATGGGTTATGCAGTGAAATTTGTTTCAGTCACCAACGGAGATGCTGGTCACCAGACATTAAAAGGGAAGGAACTTGCCAAGCGTCGCTTTGCTGAGGCGCAAGAGTCAGGGAAACGTCTTGGAGTCACTTACGATGTACTTGACAACCACGACGGCTTATTGATGCCCTCGCTCGAAGTAAGATTACAGATCATAAGAAAGATCCGCGAATGGAATGCAGATGTTGTGATCGCGCCACGTCCAAATGATTATCATCCTGATCATCGTTACACCGGTGTGTTGGTACAGGATGCGGCTTATATGGTTTCAGTTCCAAATATCGCTCCCGATGTTCCTGCTTTGAAGAAGAATCCTGTTTTTTTATATTACCAGGATCGTTTTCAGCGACCCAATCCATTTCGCCCGGATATAACGGTTGACATTACCTCGGTATATGACAAAAAAGTTTCAGGTCTCGACGCGCATGTATCGCAGATGTATGAGTGGCTGCCCTGGATCGGGCATTATCTTGAGCAGGTTCCAAAAGATAAGAATGAACGCATTCAATGGCTGGCAAAGCAAAGGGCCGGTACGATTACTCCTGAAATGAAGGCGACATTGGAAAAATGGTATGGAAAAGATAAAGCCGCTCAGGTCAAGTATGCGGAAGCATTTGAAATTTGCGAATACGGCACCCAACCAAATGAGGAGATGATAAAAAACTTGTTTCCGATGCTGGGCAAGTGAAAGTTAATAGCCGGGAGTTAGGAGCCAGCGTCGACTCTGGACTCAGAACTTGAACTGGCCAAGCGGAATATCACTTTGAGACCGGTATCTCTTCGATGCGATAAAAGATGGTCTTGTTCTTTGCTTTACCCGTATTTACCATTTCATCCGCGCCTGCCGATGGGCCTCCAATCCTCAAGACGGCATCACAATGATCAATGAGCTGAACGGCAACGGGGTGAAATATTTTATTGAAGATGTCATCCCCGATCTTTTTTGAACCTGCTGCTTCGGTTAAGGGCAACGCAAACCATTCTCCCATGACTGGTAAATGTCCAATGTTGTAGATTTCCAATGCTGCGTCTGTCATCGCTTTTACGTTTGCGGCGATCAGTTGTGGATCATCGTTTGTGCCGGAACGATAGGGACCGGCCACCAAGATCATCAGTGATTTTTCTTTTTGCATTCTAAAAAAATTATTTTTTCCTTTTTTTGGAGGCTTTTGCCAGTTTGTTATACTCGAGTGCCAGCTGAACCCAGTAATAAAGATCCTTTTTCGCTTTTATTCCTTCTTCGCTGACATAAACATACCCTTTATACTCGCGGCCTCTCATTTTCACGGTCTCGCAACCTTTTCTTTTTAATGCCTCCTCATGAATGGATGGATCAATACGACACATGATTTTATTTTCACCCGCAGTGACACACATTTTACCGTCCACCATGAACGTAACACCCCTAAACATTCGTTTTTCCTCAACGTTGGGTAAATGAGCAACCGCTTCCCTTATTCTTGTTGTTAATTTTTCATTATATGCCATAAGGGTTGAACGGTTATTTTATTTGTTGAACGATTTGTTTGCACAAAGCGTCGACATCCCCGTCATAGTGATGACCGCCCCGCATTTTTATAACCTGTTTATTTTTTATGGTTAGTTGATCAAAGGGAAATTCATTTTCGTCGTCACCGACAATGATCGTTACAGGTTTTGAAATCTTATTCACCTCGGCAGGCACACTTTCGCCTTCATCCTTTCCCCAGCCGAACATTTGGAGCACATGAATTTCAAAATCTGTTTTTGACGAAGGTGATAATAAAACAAGGTGATTGACTTTGTTGCTTAAAGCCATCGAAAAATGAGTCAGCATGAAAGGAGATACATCCGCGCCGAATGAATAGCCGATCAGTACAATATTTCTTTTTTTCCATTCTTTATTTGATCCATTGATGGCATCTTCAATCGCGGTCGCGGCTTCCTGTGGTTTTTTCTTGTTCCAGAAAAAGTCTTTTGCATTTAACCCGATGACGGCGTAGCCTTCTTTGTTCAAGGATTGCATAAACGAGGTTGAGAATTTATTGAAACCTCCATCGCCCGAAATATAAAATATCAAAGGCTTACTGGTGTCGTTGCTTGCATACAATGAAAGTGGCAATGATGTTTTTTGAGCTGATAGAATGTTGCAGATGCTTATAAGCAAAATAAACAAAGTATTGATCTTTTTTTTCATCGTGGTGAAAGCTGCATCACTTTGTTGAGAGCAGCCGGTAATTGTAGCAGGTCAAAATCATTCTCATAAACAAGATATTTATTGACCCAGGTTGTTGCATACTTTTCTTTGAACTCACGAAGACCGGTATATTGTCTGAATCGTTTTATTTTTTCATAGGCATATCGGATCAGGCGTTCGGCTGTATTGTCCGGTTGCTCAATACCTGCCATCGGCACAAGGCCAAGGTTCAGGTATCTTAATCTTTTTTCTTTTGCATATTTTATCAGCTCAATGATCAGCGCGTCCATACAGCCACCTGGTGCATCACCAGTTTTGCGGATGAGGTCATAAGTACATTCCTCTGGAGCAAAATCGGGGATGATGTTGAGAAAGGCTTTCACCGTTCCCATTTCATCCCGTATGATAATAACATCTTGGTGCTGAATTTCTTTTTCATCAAAAACGCCCTGTGAAAAGACGATTTCCTTTTTCTCATAATGTTTCAACCATTCATCGGAAACGTGCTTTAATTGGAAAGTAAGTTCTTTTGAAAGAGGTGCGCGGGAAACTGAAGTTGTGTATCCTTTTTTTTGCAGGCTATTCAAAGCGTTCCTCAGAGATTTTTTTTCTCTCCCTTCTAATGTGAACCGGTCCAGTTCCAATACAGCCTCCTGCCCGATCAATAATTTTCGCTTCTTTAGAAAATTAAAATACGACATCCCTGTCTCATCTACGCGATAGAAAGCCGTTTTTAAACCCATCTTATGACAATGCCTTTCAAATTCCTGCAGCACCGGTATTTTATAATCATCTGCACATACCGGCTCTTCAAGCACTATCGCAAATCCGTTAGCAATCCTGTACGCAATGAAAGCTTCAAACTGATCTGAAAAATAAAATAGTTTGTCACGATAGGTCTTGAAGTGATCCACCGGCGAATTACCAAAGCGTTCTACAAGTTTATGTGCTTTCTCCTGAGAGGTCGGTGCATGAAGTTTACGATGGAAATATGGTTTTACCATTGTAAACACTAAAAAACTCCACGCGATGAATCCTAATGTGTGGGCCATCCAGATAAATTCGTGACCAAACCTGGTGAGTGGTCGTATGCCATCATCATTCATCAATAGAAAATTCCGGCAGGCAAATAGTAATGACTGTTTCCAGCTAAAATCAACTCCAAAATGTCGTTTGTCAATAAAATAAAAGCCTATGAATCCAAAGACCACGACAGCAAGAAAAATAAGCAGTGTCGTTGTTACCCCCAGTTGAAATAAGCGTTCATTTGTCTTGAGGCGATACTGTTTCACACTTGCCAGTAAAATGATTACTACCGACGCAGCGAGTATCGATTCTTCATAATCCAGGGCTTTGAAAAGATGTCCGAACAGAGATAATATCGCGAGTATCATCGCAAGTATCCAGGCATTTCTTATTCCTTGTATCAGAAATGCTGCAGTTACCAGTAATATCATTCCAATAAGTAGTACCATGACGTTGGTCGCATAAATAGAACTAAGGGGAATAAACTCATGCAACATTTTTAATCTCGCTGCGATAGGTGGAGTGATCACCGACAGAATATTAACGACTCCCAGTGCGAAAACAAGAAACGCGGGAAATATTCTCGCAAAGATGTGCCGGCCGTGCCATAAGTAAGAAAAGCAACCCGCCACCAATGGTAACCAGAATTCGAAAAAGCGATATAGAATGGTGATCGCAAGAGCGTCAACCGGCGAATATCCATAAAGACTTAAAATATAAACCATCGAAAGTTCTACTGCGCCCAGGCCCCTAAGAAATGGCGATATGATCATTAACAACACCGATACGATATAGGCAATAGCACTGGCAGACAATGATGCCGGTAACCCGAGGGCTTTTGTGGCAATAAATAAATGCAGGATGCCACAACATTCCACGCCTAAGGAAAGCAACACGGTGGAACCAAAGTATTGTGTATTGATATTTGCCGAAAATAATTGATCAACAGAAGGAATAAATTTTGGAAACTTTTTTTGTACCCATTGATATAATCGTCCTTTTTGTCGAAAGGAATAAAAAACTACGTATGCGGCGGAGAGTATTAAAAAAAGAATGATCAGACTCTGGCCGGTATGAAGAATATTTCTAGAGTTAAAGAAAGAGTAGATTAATACAGGGACGCCGACGATGAAGACCGTCAACAATCCCACAAATGCGTAGATGCCTGATGCCTGGTGAACCTGCATTTTGGTCAGCCCATTTTTGCGGATGCTGTTAGGTGAGTAAGCCAAAGAACTGATACCACCAGCGGGCAGGAAAACACTTAAGAGGTTTCTTTTCAGGAAAAGTTCGATGGCATTGATCCACGAAAGTCGCGTTGAAATAGCTTTAAATGAGGCCACATACATGCCGCTTTGCAGCAAAATGTAAAGAACGGTTCCGCCTATCCCCCACCAAACCCACATGGTATTGGCAGCACCAACCTGCTCTTCCAGTGATCGAAGTTCACGGCGCTCTGAGCGGAAAAAAAATATGCCTACCAACAAAAAAAGAACAGCTAAAATCTCGCGCCAGTAGGTTTTGCCGGTCTTTTGAACCTGGTAGAGCAGTTTTTTTGCCATAGTTGGACAACAAAATTATCTTAATTCACAAGCCTTCTTAATGAAAAACATTAATAAAATGTGAAGATGAGCACATCTAAACGGAGGACGACAACGATATTCAATGCAATTCTTAGGCAATCCTGGGACGAAACGCGCTAAAAGTTTGCAATGTTTTGGTCAGTTTATCAAACCAACAACCAACATATTAGAATTTGGAATGATTTATGCTGCAAAACAGCGCTTTAATTCTTGGGTAAACTTAAAATTCTTGGGCAATGGAAAATAAATACATCACTCTGCAGACGATTTATGATATCGTCAAAAATGATGCTCACCCCACCTCAACCATTGTTTTTCCAAATGAAGTTATCGTCAGGCAAAACTTTCCGTGGGATGAAAGCATTAAATATCTTGATGAATTATGTTCTGAGAACCTGGTGGAGATGATACAACTTTCACCGGCTGTTATTTACCTTACTGACAAGGGGTTTCAATACATCCTTTCTTCGAAAAGATCAAGGCGTGTCGCTTAACTAATCTTTTCTTTTTTCCCTGAAGCAATGCTGCGATAAATCGCTTCTACTATTTTTATATCCTGCAATCCCATTTCTCCGGGGACAATAGTGTTTTTATTTCGAATAACACAATCAGCAAAATCATCCATTTGAAGAACCTGCTGGTTTACGGGGGAGAAATTCATTTGTCCGTCAGGCGTGTTACCTTCTTCTCCACTATACCAGTAGGCATGCGATAAACCAAACGCGCCTTTTTCAGCTCTTACCTGCAGCGAACTTAAATCCATATTAAAACTGGAGGTGCCTTTTGCAATACAACCTGAAGGAAACTCAAGATCAAAATGAACAGTTTCGTCCACTTCTTTAAAGAGTTGAGGTTTTGTTTTTTCTTCTTTTGCTGTTACATATACGGGTTCTTCACCTGTAACATATCTCGCCGCCTGTATACAATAGATTCCCATATCCATCAATCCACCGCCACCTGCCATTGCCTTTTGCAATCTCCAGGCATTTGGATCATCCTTATATACAAATCCATTGGCACAATCAATTTGCAAGGGTTTGCCATAAATTTTTTGTTGACCCAACCGCATCATCTCCCTATTGTAAGGATCGAAACGCAAGCGATAGCCAATCGATAATTTTTTTCCTGCATTTCTGCATGCTGAGATCATCTCCTCACAGTCTCTTACAGTAATTGCCATAGGTTTTTCACTGATCACATGTTTGCCTGCCTGTGCCGCACGAATGGTGAATTCTTTATGCATCGCAACAGGAAGAACAATGTATACGATGTCGATATCCGGGTTGGATGCAACGGCGTCAAAGTTCTGATAGTTGTAAATGTTTTTTTGAGGGATTTTGTATTTATCGGCCCAAATCTTCTCTTTTGCAGGAGTGCCGGTTACAATCCCGGCGAGAAAGCAATTTCTTGTTTTCTGCAATGCGGGTCCAAGTTGGCTGGTACTATAACTTCCAAGACCGACCAATGCTATTCCGAGTTTACCTTTTGGCGGGCCTTGTGAGCATGCCGTTAAGTAAGAAACAGCTGGTGTTAAAGTGGCCGCACCAAGTGAAATATCCTTTATAAAACGACGCCTTGAGTATTTGTTTATCATAATGGTATGAACTGGGTAAAATTTTGGGAAAGAGGGCTAGGGCAGACTGTCACCGGGAAAGCTCCGGCACGGATGGATCTCATAAACAAAGATCCCGGCCTGGACGGCTGGATCGCCATCCATTATGTTTTTCGTTTCTTCAGCGCCTGCATTGAAAATACCCATTCCGCTTAGACCCGTTTCGGCTGTAACGGGGCAAACTATTGACAATAACCCGTCAGCCCTGAGTGAGAAATTACGCCTCGCGTGTTCCCAGAGTAGCTTTTTGATCTCGGGATAGCTTCCGGCCCCTGGCGTTGGTTTTAAAAGGACGATATGATATTCCTTTGTTTTTGTGAGCATTTGTTGCATGTACTCATCACTGATTGCAGTCATCCGTTATTTTTTTACAAGCTTAAACAAAAAAAGATTTTCGGAACGAAAATCTTGCATGAATCGCGGTATTTTGAGGATGAATTAGACAATATTGATGTCGACTCTGAGGGCTTTCATTCCGGTCACGCCCTGTAGCTCTTCCAGTTCGAGGAATTCAACGTTTGGCTTAAGTACATTTTTATTCTTCAGAAACTCAATATACTCGAGGTATTCGGGGACTTCCTTCTGGTTGTAATAGACGATGGCTATCTTTCCTGGTTGGGTAAGCCTTTCTTCCGTTCCTTTGATCCGAACTTTATCCAGGCGTTTTTTGATTACTTCATAACGAATGTTGTAAGACCCTTCTACATCAAACTTTCGTTCATCTTTCCGGAAACTGATCGAGATACACTGGCTATGAATGAGAATAAGCTGTGTAGTTTGCAAAGGGACCTTCAATGACGGCAATAACAGATGCGTAATACGGGCAGCTTCTGCCATTGATGTTAGTTGCCACAGGCGAATGTTCTTTAAATAAAGCACATTGAACGGATTGTTAGGGGATATCGATTGCCCGATATAAATATTGTATTCTAGTCCGTCCGTCCGGTATTTTTCAAAATAATGCGGGTATGATCTTTGGATAGTTTCTTCTTCTTTTTCCAAAAATGCAGATAACACTTCGTTTATCTTTAAAACACTTTCCTCATATTCTTGCCTGTATCGATAGAGGCTGCTATCAGTATTATTGATAGTGCTGTAGTAATTGTTGATAATCTCGCATGACTCTTTTTCGTTTTTTTGAAGATGCGCGAAGATGGGTTC
>DASYSW010000154.1:0-3793 GCA_036002905.1 Chitinophagaceae bacterium | reverse complement strand
GGGTTCACCAACAAATATCGCGTTGGTTAGCCGCTCAAAATATGTCGCCGTATTTTGTGCCGCTGAAAAAGTTCGTCGCCCGATTATAACAAACAAGTGACCTTTTCTATTTATTTTACTATTATGCGAAAGTTCATTTACAAAGTCCCAGCCTGAAAAAGTATTTCCTCCGTTATTACCTCGTAAATCAATAACCAATTTGGCCACATCATTTTCATTGATAAAGTCAGACAACCTCCGTTCAAAACTGGTTAAAGATTCTTCAGGCGTATTTCTTATCCTGTTCACTTGTGCATAGACGATCCTCGACGCAGGTATGTACTCAAACCAAAACGTTTTATCATTATTGCGCAGGTACAACGGCATTGAATCCGTGAGCAAGTCGGGGTAAGAGATCCATCCCTTAGGGTACGGCTGAATATTCCAAATATCGGGTTGCAATGTATCGGCCATTATACTGACAGTTTTCTCTTCACCCTGTTGGTTTTTAATCCGTAGGGCAACTTGGTTTACGTTTGATATAAGTCCAAGAGTTTGTAACAAAATGGGATGCCTCATCAGGTAAGGCAGCCGAACCATCACATTCATTTTGTTATCCCGTCCGATTAAAGGGTCTAGGGAGTTGATAACCTCGTAAACTTTTTTATTCTCAAACTGTAACACTTGCGATCCGAGTAGCTCTTTGTATTTTGGATCAGAAGAAATTATAAAAAGGCCCTCTTCAAAAAAATAGAACTGCACAGGCAGTGTTTGCTTGAACTCTGGCCTGGAAGTCGGCAAAAAGATATTCGAGTGGCCGTCCCCGATAAATCTGACCGCTTTCATCAATTCGATAATTATCTGCGCATCGCTCAGCCTTGGTATTTCTTTTCGCAATCTTCCTAAAGAAGCATAGAATGACGGAAGATCCTGGTTGAAGGAATGATGGATCACTTTTCTTTTTACTTCCCATTGCAACATATCAAGGTCATACAGCCAGCCTTCATTGCGTGTCATTTTGTTTACATCTTTCAAAAACAATAAATCTTTGAAAGCCTGGTCACCGGCTATAAAATCCAGGTCGGTGTCAGTTTGAGCATGTGCAACATAATAATACCCGAGATCCATTGCTTTTCGAAGCCAGAATAGAGACTGCTGCTTATTTTTTATCAGCGAATAACAACAAGCGACATTGTAAGCATGATTTGCAGGCACTCCGAAACCCAGTTCGACCAACTTCTGATAAGCCGGAATTGCTTTTTCAAAAGCTTTGTCATTATAATAAGCGGCCGCTAAGTACTCCCATGAATAGCCATCTACCGGATTTGCGGTGGTAACCTGCTCCCAAAGCGTGGCGGCCTTGTGCCAATTTTTTTTGCTATACTCCTCTCTGGCGCTATCAAGAATGGATATGAAACTTTGTGCTTGGGTCTGGGCAAATAATATAGCGGTAACTGAAACAGATGTAAAACTTAAAATAAATATCCTCGGTATCTTTCTCATTTTGCTATAGCTTTATTTTGTCAGACTTCTTCGAGATAAAGGCCTTTACAATTTTCTCCAAACGCGCATCCTCAATCCTGACGAGGTTAACGATCTCCTTGTTTCGTTCACCGTATATCACACACTGCCATGTTTCCCCTCCATTATCGAGGCTCCATTTTACGTTAGCTGATTTAGGAGTTGTTTCATTTTTGAAATTGACCTCTCTGTTATTTGCTGACAGGAATTTCCATTCAATTCCCCTTAACGATAATATGGCCGAATCCGCGACCGAATAATTTATCGAAAAGCCAATGGAAACGGCTGGTTCATGATCCTCAAATTTTATAATGAAACACATCAGTGAACTATCATTCATTCTTTTCCAGTAATGATACGTTGGCTGTGGTACATATATTACGCCCCATGTCCCCAACAACCAATTAAACATCTGGAGCTTTTCTTTGGGTGACCGCAAAGTTCCCCTGGTTTGAAGCTTTGTGCTTTCAGTTGTGGAGGTGTTCGCCCTCACGCTCAAGGTGTCCGAACCCGGTTTCTTGGTAAATAAACTTTGATCCGCGGGTGTAAATGATACGTTGTCATCGTTGTCATTCAAAGCACGTGTTGACACAAAGCCAAGTCCTTTCTTATCTAACTCAGCCTGGACATGCACGGCGAGATTCTTCCCTTTTAATTTTTCCTGCTTACCTAACTTCAGTGCTTTATGTAAAAAAGTTAAAAAAAGTGATTCTTTTATATTGTAGCTGACAGGACTAACATCCAATTTTCTCAATCCCTCTAATGATCTAAGTTCACGCATAATTGACATCAGCTTTTGTTGTTCATTGCCAGGAATAAAAAAGATAAACCACGCAATAGCAGGCTCGCCTGGTTGTGAAAATTCATGGGACGTGAAGGCAAATGACCTTTGAAGAGAAGAGAGCCTTTGAAAAGAACTTTTATCCGCTTTGTCAATTCCAAAGTTTACCAGGCTCCCGGATTTTTCAACTCTTTCGACACGATAAGTGCATGAAACGATAAAAGAAATGAAAAGAAAACTAATTGAAAGCCAGAATAATTTCCTCCGATGTTTCTTCTTCTTTGCTCTTGTGGCCCGGATCACCTGGTTTGTACCCTTGATCCACTCCACGACTAACGGGAAAGATTGATCATGCCTTTCTTTACGGATCCCATCCCAAAAGAGTTTTGGGTCATTTCCCGCCTCCCCTGAAAATTTATTTTCCTCGTTTCTATCCATTGCTAAAAGCTTTTGATTGTATCCCAAGAATGAGTTCTTTAAGTTTAACTCTTGTCCTGCTGATACGTGATTTTACTGCCGACAGACTTTTTTCACCCTGGATGATTTTTATTTCTTCCAGGGAAAAACCAGCGACTTCGAATAGCACAATAGCTATCCTCTCTTTTTCGGAGATCAGATTCAGCGATTCCAATAATAACTTTTGATCTGGTGTTCTTTCTTTTTGAAATATTCGCGGGAACTCAGCTATCTCATAAAACGATTCTTTTAAAAATTTTTTTTTGACCAGCGCTTTTTGATGCATGGCATAGCATTGCCTCGTGAGGATTGTAAACAGCCATGATTTAAATTTCGTTTCATCCTTCAGTTTAGCAAAGTTTTCCAGCGCCTTTAAGAGAGAATCCTGCAATAGATCTTGTGCATCAGTTTCATTTCCTGCCAACGCAAAACAATAATTAAGGGCATGGTCATATACCGGCTTTAACAATTCTATAAAGTCTTCGGAACCCCTTTGCATTTTATCCTGTTGCTAATTAGAGCAGAAAATGAACAAAAAAGTCGCAGAATAAGGAAATATTTTTTACCTGTTGGGATTAATGGAGGCCTGTATTTCGCCTCTCGCCGCCGCCATGGCTCGTTTTATTGGATTGGCAACTCGACAATAAATTCACTCCCCTCACCTTCTTTTGTTTCCACTTTTATCTCTCCACCGTGTGCCTTTACGATATCATACGCTAATGACAAACCGAGTCCTGTTCCTTGTCCCGTTGGTTTTGAAGTGAAGAATGGCTGAAAGATCTTGTCAACAATATTCATTGGAATACCATCCCCATTATCACTCACGCTGACGAATACCTTATCGCCCGATTTCTTCGTCGAGACCCTAATAATCGGCTCGTAACTATCGTCCGCCGTTTTCTGTTTGTGATTAACTGCATAAAAAGCGTTCGCCAATAAATTCAGTATAACTCTTCCGATATCCTGGGGAGTAATGTTTATTTTTCCAACTGCACTATGAAAATCTGTTTTAATAGTAGCATCGAACGAATTGTTTTTCGCTCTGAGGGCATGATA
>DASYSW010000153.1:0-3226 GCA_036002905.1 Chitinophagaceae bacterium | reverse complement strand
TCAAATTGGGACTCGTACTTGGTTTGCTCGGTCCTGTCATCGGTCTTGCGGTTGTTTATCTTATTAGCTACCGGGCCTTTACTTTCGGCGAATTCTTTAGCTTCTTCATTACGGATAACAAGAGGATCACCTCAATTGGTGCATTGTCGTTGCTGGCGAATGCAGTACTTTTTACTATTTATATAAATACGCACCGGGATAGCACTGCGAAAGGAATTTTCTTAACCACTGTTATTTACGGAATAGGAATCCTCATCCTCAAGATCCTCAATTAAAGCTACCGATCAAATAATCTGTGTCCTTCAGTGAAATCTGTGAGATATTTACGTGTGGGTTTAGGTTCTCACAGATGACACAGATTCTCACAGACAAGCTCTTAGCTCGTGCCTCATTACTGATCACTCATTATTTGCGTGTAACCTCCGTCCAAAATACCGCGTCAAAACAACGGGAATACAGAACCATTTTATAATATTTGTTGCAAAATCACCAAACATGAGACAAATCTTTATAATGGCGGCTGCTGCATTGCTGCTATTTTCGTCTTGCCGTCAAATATTTGCAAAAAGAATTCGTGGTAACGGAAATATAACCACTCAAAGCCGGTCGGCGGGACCGTTCAATAGTATCGATGTCAGCGGCAGTATTGATGTTTATGTCAGGCAGGATTCTTCCCAGTCCATAAAGGTTGAGACTGATGATAACCTTCAGCAATACGTCGAAACTTTCCGCGACGGCGATGTCCTTCGCATTAAGACAGAAGAGGGATATAACCTAAGAGCAAGCAGGCAGATCAAAGTATATGTTTCTTCGGCCGTGTTCAAAAGATTTGAAGCCTCCGGGGCCTGTAATATTTTCAGCGAAGGAAAGATCACGACCAATTCGGATATTGATGTTGATCTAAGCGGAAGCTGTGATGTGACGCTGGAGTTAAGCGCTCCAAAGATAACGGCGGATGTTTCCGGCGCCTGCAGCGTAAAGCTAAAGGGGGACACAAAGGAATTTAAGATCCAGGGATCAGGCAGTACTGATATAAAATGTTTTGACCTTGTGGCCGATAATGTTGACCTTGACATTTCGGGAGCCGGCGACGCCGAGGTTTATGCCAATGTAAAATTAAGCGGGGATATCAGTGGAGCGGCTAGCGTGAATTATAAAGGAACGGCGCAAACAGATATACATACCAGCGGGGCCACTTCAGTCAGGAAGGTCGATTAACATAAATCTTAATCTCGCTCTCGTCATGCGAGGGGAATGACTGGAGTAATCTGGAAGCAGTGAAAGATCAATCTTAAATTGCTTCACTGCGTCGCAATGAGGGCTTTTCTTTTTACGCAAATTCTTTCAATACTTAACAAATTTTAGCTTTTTTTCCAGTGGTTTTTGAACGATATTAGTGTTCATAACCTGAAAAGCAAGTGCGATGAATGCCGCTATCCGTCTGAGTTCCCTTTTTGTCAACATCATGGTTGGCATTTTAAGCTTCTTCCTCGCATTCCCCTTATTCATTTTAGTTTACTACCGTCTACCTAATCTTGAGTGGCCTTATCATACTGATAAGATCCTCGTTTTTTTTGTGATCGCTGTACTGCTGTTGTTGCTCGTTCGCTCATTTAAGTTTATTATCATCACAGCCGTTGTTGCGACCATCGGATGGTTATGGTATGGAACCGTGACGGGCAAATATGGTTTCAGTGAGCTTTACAAGGACGGAAAAGCAATGCTCTATGGATTAAAAAATGATCCCAAAGATGGTTTTGTATACACAGGTAGTCGTGCATTAGGAACGG
The DNA here is from genome assembly GCA_036002905.1 of Chitinophagaceae bacterium. Classification (GTDB taxonomy): domain Bacteria; phylum Bacteroidota; class Bacteroidia; order Chitinophagales; family Chitinophagaceae; genus VBAU01. Next base: position 1,436 of record DASYSW010000153.1, on the reverse strand, counting down.
ACAGAGAGATCGTGACAGCCATTGATTATAAGAACCCTGTTGTAAGAGATTTTGCGGTCGGAGCGGCGAATGAAAATTTTGTGAAGTACCAGGAGGGCACCAAAATGAAGTATCGTACTTTAATACAGTGCTTTGCTGTCTTTAAAAGAATAAATGAGAACTGGAATTATGTGAGTGATCCGCAGGATGAGGAATATATTGCAAAGGCGAGTGAATCGGTAAAGCTGCTTGCAGGTGATTGTGATGACCACTCTATATTAATGGCTGCAGCCATAAAGTCAATTGGTGGTACTCCAAGACTTGTATATACAAACGGCCATATTTACCCCGAACTTTTAATTGGGACCAAAAGAGACATGGACCACATGGGCAAACTAATACACGAAAAACTTTTTGCCGAGCAAAGTCGCGGACGCACCATTCATTATCATAAGGATGAAGAGGGAAAAATATGGATCAATCTTGATTATACTGCCTCTTATCCCGGGGGTAAGTTCATGGGAAATGATGTTATCGAGTGTCTGTACCCGTAAATGGAACCACGATTTGCGGGATGAGAATGGATTATAAGGAAACCAGGACACGACATTTACCAGGCTTTCATTAACAGTTCAGGTTTTTCTTTTTAATCCTTTCGAATTTTATCCTGGTTCTATAGGTTTACATACTTCACCGTAATCCAAATATCCCTGTTTCTCCCCTTGTCGTCCGTGCATGAAATTTTTATTGGTCCCTCCTCGGGCACAAAGAATTGTTTCTCCCCTACATTGCTGGCTTTGTAAAATTTGTTGTTGATGTACCAATACACCTTACTCACATCATTTGAGGTTTTGCAGGTTAGCTGAAGCGGTTCACGGTCCTTTTTATTGATCAAATATTCCGTGTTGTTATTCGGCGACGTAATTACCGGGAGCCCTTCTTTGAAAATCTTTTCGCAAGTCGGATTATGCGCCGGTATCTTTTCGTAGGCCATTTTATTTTCTTCCATCCAGGCCTGCATCTCAGGATCGACCATTTTGTACCATTTCTTTCTATAACCAGTTTCCGGAACACAGCTCTTGCAATAAGATATCTTTTCGTCGGCACTCACCATTATCTCCTGCCAATTATCGCATTGTTTTGTGGAGGAGATCATCGGTATAAAATAATCCATGACGATATTGCTGCAATGATCCGTGGGTAACAGTCCTGTTTCACTGCATACTTTCCTTTGCTCGCAATCACCGGGAAGATCAAACCATTCGGCGTCGCTGTCATAATCAATCGTATTGAAAATTTTGAAAAGTAAGGGCGTTGCTACGTTTGCACCGCTAAGATCTGCAACTCCTGCGCCGGAAAAATTTCCTACCCATACACCGATCGTATAGTTTTTATTATAGCCAATGCTCCAGGCATCACGCCTTCCATAACTCGTGCCTGTTTTCCACGCGATCTTG
>DASYSW010000152.1:0-5519 GCA_036002905.1 Chitinophagaceae bacterium | reverse complement strand
GCTTACAAAATGAATAATCCTCTCGACAACCTGAGCGGGGCACTCAATATTATTGCATCGCCAGGCGGCTTCGCCCTCTTCTTTGAATAATTTGCTATCACAAACGGGACATGTCTTTGGAAAAGAGATTTTCTTTTCATTGCCTGTTCGCAGTTCGGCTATCGATTTGACAATATACGGGATCACATCGCCTGCTCGTTCAACCAAAACGGTATCACCGATCTTAAGATCTTTTTCTTTTATCACATCTTCATTAAAAAGGGAGATAGAAGTAACAGTTACTCCTCCAATATGCACGGGCTGGATCTTTGCAACCGGCGTTATTGAGCCTGTTCTCCCCACCTGGTATTCTACATTTAATAATTTACTTGTTGCCTGCCTTGCTTTGAATTTGTATGCAATGGCCCATCTTGGATGATGACTCGTCATACCCAATTTATCATGCAGGTCGACATCATTCACTTTGATCACCATACCATCAATTTCGTATGGCAGGTCGTCCCGCTTTGCCTCGAATTCGCTACAATAATTTATAACAGCCTCAATTCCTTTAAAAACCCTCATTTCTTTTTTCGGGCTGCGAAAACCCAAATTCCAAAGCATTTCCAATGAGCCGGCGTGCGTTTGTAGCGCGTCGGACACTTTTCGTGATTTTTTTATTGTATAAAAGCTGATGTTGTAAACGAAGACCTCAAGATTTCTTTTCCTTACCTCCTCGGGATCTTTTATACGCAATGTACCTGCCGCGGCATTTCTCGCATTGGCTAAGGGCGCGAAACCCTGTTCGATCATTTGCTGGTTATACTTTGCGAAATTGGTCTTATTGATCAATACTTCGCCCCTTATTTCTACCTGCTGCAATCCGTAGTCAGAGAATCTCGCCGACAAAGGAATGGACCTTATTTGTTTAATATTTATTGTTACTTCATCTCCTTCCACTCCATTTCCCCGTGTGGCGCCGCGAACCAGCAAATCGTCTTCATAGATCAGTGATAAACTGCCTCCGTCAAATTTTGGTTCTACGCAATATTCAATCTTGTTGATGCCGGTCGCTTCCCTTGCTTTCCTATCAAAGTCAACCAGGTCCTCGCTGTTGTAAGAATTATCGAGCGAAAGCATTGGAACAAGGTGCTGCGCCGTTGGAAAGGCCTTCGTCAATCCCTTTGCCACTCGTTGCGTGGGTGAATCAATAGTGATTAATTTAGGGTTCCCCGTTTCCAGTTTCTCAAGGGCTTTAAAAAGCTGGTCATATTCATAATCCGAAATCAGGGGGTCATTTAATATATAGTAACGGTATTCATGAAAACGCAATGCATTCCGAAGGCTTTCAATTTTATTTTCAGGGATTCCTTTTTCGAGCTCTTTTAAGAAAGAAACAGAAACTTTTTGAAGCCGGGTTGAGTCATCTTTTGTATACATAAATTGACTATACTGTTATAACAAGGTAACGTCATTCAGTCTTGAATTATAAAAAAACCTTTGCAGAGCCTCGTGAAGCATTCTTAAAAAATTTTTTTTGTGTGAATTATACATATTGCCTAAATTTAGGCAATCTAAAGAAAAACTAACGATTATGCTTGTAAACAAACTGCTACGCAGTATAGGTTTGTCTGTACTGCTTTTAGGTCTTACGCAATCTCTTTTAGCACAAAAATCAGTTTCAGGAAAAGTTTCGGACAGCAAGGATGGTCAAGGTCTTGCAGGAGTATCTGTTGTCGCCAAAGGCACCAGCACAGGTACTACCACAAAGGCAGACGGAACCTTCTCTCTAAGCGTTCCTGATAACGTCAACACGCTGCTGATCTCGTCAGTAGGTTATGCGACCCAGGAGGTGAGCATAACCGGCATAACGACAGTTGATGTTTTACTTGTCGCCACCGGCGCTAGCTTAAATGAAATTGTTGTAATCGGGTACGGTACATCTAAGAGAAGAGATGTGACCGGATCGATCTCAACTGTGCAGGCAAAAGACTTTAATAAGGGTGTGATCACTTCACCGGACCAGCTATTGCAAAGCAAGGTTCCTGGATTGGAAATCACCCAAAACAGTGGTCAGCCGGGAGCTGCAACAACTGTAAAAATCCGCGGAAACAATTCGATTCGCGGCGGGAACAACCCAATTTATGTCATTGACGGGGTGATTCTGGATGGAAGGTCAGCAAGGCCGACCATAAGTCTGGGAGCCTTTGGACCAGCTCCGGAGTCAAACCCGCTCATTTATATTAATCCTAATGATATCGCGTCTATCGATGTGTTGAAGGACGCTTCGTCTGCGGCGATCTATGGTTCACGCGGAGCAAACGGAGTGATCGTGATCACGACTAAAAAAGGTTCGTCAGGCCCGACTAAACTTGAATTCGCCACCAGTTTTGGTGTCTTTGCGGGCTATGTGAAAAAATATGAGATTCTGGATGCGGATAAGTTTAGGAGTGGAATAAACTCATCCAAATACGGCCTGCCAAATCCATCTAGTTTGGATTTCGGTGGAAATGTAGATGCTCAAGACGAGGTCAAGAACAAGAATGTTGGTCAGAGTTATTCGATAGCATTTAGTGGCGGAAATGAAACAGGTAAATTCAGGGTGTCCTTTCTTGGATCACAAACACCGGGAATTATTAAGAACACATCGCTGGATAGATATCTGGGAAATTTCGGTGGTCAATACAAATTTTTGAACAAAAGACTTACAATTGATTTTGGCTTGATCGCCGGCCACACCCGGGAAGATATTGGGGCTGTTGTGAACCAGGTCGGTTCTCAGGGGGACCTGATCAGTTCTGTGTTGCAGTGGAATCCTACGAGACCCTTTAAAGATCCGGCAACCGGCTTTTTTGTTTTCCCAACGAACGGTTCAGGTAACCCAATCGCTTTGACAGAGGGTATAAAAGACGTTGCCAATGTAAATAGCTATTTGGGGAATATTTCTGCAACTCTTAGATTGGTGAAAGGACTTGATTATAAATTCCTGTATGCTGTCAACCACAGTGCAGGTTATAGAAACACGAATGAGTACGGCTGGCTGCAGGGTTATTCCGGGCTGTCAGGCCAGGGGATTGGAGCTATCACTAATGCACAGCTCACCTCCCAAACATTTACGCATACGCTGAACTATGTTACAGATCTCACAAGCAAACTCAACCTGACTGCATTGGCCGGGTATGAATATTGGAAATCGGATTACGCGTTCAATGGTTTTTCAGCAGCTGGATTCAATACGAATTTGACACAGGACAACATCATCGATATTCCTTATACTGCTATGTTGCAGGATGGCAATACACAAAATTTGCCGGTTACGTATGTTGATCCCACAACTGAATTGCAATCCTACTTTGTGCGGGCCATATTAAACTGGAACAATAAGTTTTTCCTGACCGGTACGTTTAGGGCAGATGGATCGAGCAGATTTGGTGAGAACAATAAATATGGTTATTTCCCTTCGATAGCTGGAAAGTGGTTGATTAGTAATGAAGATTTCATGAAGCAAAACGGGATATTCTCTTCGCTGGCACTCAGAGCTTCCTGGGGAAAGACAGGGAATCAGGAATTCCCTTCTGGCGCTTCCCAGGAGCAATTCGGATTCAGTGCATACAACAGCGCGGGCCAGATCAACGTGGCTAACCCGGATCTTAAATGGGAAACAACAACCTCTTATGATATCGGGGTCGATTACTCACTTCTCAATGGAAGAATCTACGGAGCGTTCGACTACTATGACAAGACGACTACGGATATCTTGTTCCAAAGCGTAGCAATTCAACCGGCACCTGCATCTTCGTATTGGATCAATATTCCTGGTCATTTGAAGAACACCGGTTTTGAATTTGCCGTTGGTGCGACAATCATTCAGAAGAATGACTTCACTTTAGATGCTACGTTCAACATTGCGAATAATAAAAATAAGCTGACAGATTTCTATGCACCGGGCACAAAAACCCCGTTGGTGATCCTGACTGGTACAATCGATGGACAAGGGGTATCAGGAACATTATCGCAGATCATTACCAACGATCAGCCGGTTAATGAATTTTACCTGAAACCATTCAAAGGCTTTGATGCGGGTGGCAACCAACAGATAGGCGGCGCCGATGAGATATATTTTGCCGGTGATCCGAATCCTCACACGATCTGGGGAGCGACGGTTACCGCAAATTATAAAAAATTCACGTTGAACTTGAATGGTGGTGGTGCAGGAGGATATAAGATCTACAACAATACCAGGACAAGTGTTACAAACATTTCCGGTCTTGCCCAGGGTAGAAATGTCGATGAAGCGGCTTATAATTCTGACGAGAAAACCGCCAGTGGGGTTGGAGCATCAGACAGGTTCCTGGAAGATGGCGGTTACTTCAAGCTTCGCAATGCGACGATTTCCTATGCTATCGGGGACGCCGGCAGGTATGTAAAGAATCTAAGCGTATTTGTAAGTGGAACTAATCTGTTTGTATCGACAAAATTCACCGGGTTTGATCCCGAAGTAAATATTGATAAAAACAATGGCGGGTATCCTTCCAGGTCTATCGAGTATATTCCATACCCGACACCAAGGACGATCACATTTGGTTTGAATTTCACGTTATAATTCATAATCTAATCTAAAAATTACAATTATGCTCTCATATAGAAACTTAAAGATAGTTGGAGTTCTGCTCTCAATAACTATTCTAAGTTGTACCAAATTAGATGAACGTTTAAGAAGTAATCTAACCAGTGAACAAACAGCGAATGCGCTGGGTGCCGCAGGTACAGACTTGCTATTGCAGACAGCTTACAAAGACATTGGAGGACCCTTTTTGAATGACCAGGGACAAGTATTAAGCTTGCAGGAAAACTCTTCAGATATTTCGCTGGTACCTACAAGGGGCGGTGACTGGGATGATAACGGTGCGTGGAGAGTTATTCATGCTCACCAATTTAATGCAGACGACGGTAATACATTAAATGCATTCAACAATTTGAACAAACTAAATTTTGATGCGACCAATGTGCTTGCGTTTAATCCTTCCGCATCACAGTCTGCGCAAGCCAGGTTTTTAAGAGCTCTTGCACTGTACACGTTACTGGATATATTTAACCAGTACCCCATCAGGCAGCCGGGAGAGAATTTGCTAAATGCTCCAGAGGTTAAAACGGGTGCTCCAGCCATACAATTTATTATTGATGAATTGACCGCCGTTATCCCTGACTTGGTTGATGGTGGAGTAGCAAATATGGCCAAAGCCAATAAGGACGCTGCAAGGACTTTGCTGATGAAATGCTATCTTAATAGGGGCGCCTTCATCAATCGTGCTGCACCCACTTTTGACGACGCGGATATGCAACAGGTGATTACCTTAGGAAACACTATCATTAACAGCGGAACGTATTCATACATGTCTGAATACTTTGCCAATTTCGCAGTGACAAATAAGAACTCTACTGAAGGTATCTTTGCATACCCTAATCGTACGGATATTGATGATGGGATCAGGACTCGCTGGTTCATGACACTTCATTATAATCAGTATACTCCGAATAAC
>DASYSW010000151.1:0-12265 GCA_036002905.1 Chitinophagaceae bacterium | reverse complement strand
GCCATGAATTTAGGCGTTGCTCCACGATGATCCTGTGCAGTATGAACAATAAACGGATGACACAAATAAACAGTTGCAGCCTTTCCAGTCGCCAATGCGTGTTCACGTTTAGGGAGCGCATCAAGCTTACGGGCCAATTCCATAAATGAAAGTCCTTGCTCACCTTCAGGTTCCAGGATCTTTGCAACATCCAGATGCGAACCGATCTTGATAATAGTTGGCGCATCCAGTTCATCAACATCAGAAAACAAGAACAACATCAGCAATGCACGGCCCTTTGAATTGATGTTGATGCGCCAATCAAAATAGTTGTTTAGATTTTCCCCGGGAAAACTTGCATCCACATGCCAGCCTGTGTCGCCTGCGGGCTCTTTACCTGGAAATCGTATCGGGAAGGTTCCCAAAGTTTGTTTCGGTAACCAACTATGCTTACCGACTAATTGATCAAAGGCATTGTGAAGGATTTTCGTATTGGCTGCGTTTTTGAATGGTTCATCTTGCATTTCGTTTATCCTGATAACCGGGCGCGTCCAGGTTCGTGGATCATTTGGATCGCATTGAGTGGCTTTCCATAAAAGACTGCGGCACTCATTGGCAATGTCCGCAGAAAAAGCATTTTCAACCCTGATGAATCCCTGATCAATAAAATCGTTTATTTGGTTTGTCGGAAGTGTTGCCATTGGTACGAACCAAAGATCCGGAGTTTACCCGAACATACAAATGAAAAATAAAACGAGTCCCGATAAAGACTCGTTTTTGCGAATTGGCCAATTCTGATACACGCTTTTCGATCGCAATAATATTAATGGCATGCAATCATCTTATGCGGGCACACTTACATTCACCGGCAACGAAACGGTGATGGGGTCAAGCACTGTGTGTTTTTCTTTGGCAATTTTTTCCATGACCTCCTGGTTGCTCATTAGGGCTTGCATCGCGTCAAAGTCAAAAACATCTGCAACTAAAACAACTGAGTTTGGATCGCCGGTGTCCTGGAATGTTTCGAACCCCGAAGCAAATTTTGAAAATAGTTCTACGCGGTCCTGGTGTCCTTTTAGCCACGTGTCAAAATTTCCAACCCGATGGCGAATTACAACTGTTGGCATTTTAAAAAATTTTGTGTTATTGCTTACTCTAAACAGTTTTCAGCATCCCTGGCCTGGTTAATTGTTTAGTGTCGCTTTCGGCTTTGACGACCTGGATAGCAACTAAAAAATTGTTCGCATGAGTGAGGGATCAAACCGATTTGCTGAAGGTAGTTATTTTGACAGGAATATATTCAAGGTGCCTGATCCTTAAAAGAAAATTAATCGGGTCGTGAGAAGGAAAAATTTCCAGGGTTTGTCAGCACTAAGTGATGAGGATAATTTTTAACCTTCGGCCCACTCCCAGCCTTTACTCCACTCATCTGTGATCTTTCCATCCTTGATCAGGAACCAATGCATTGTTTGACCGGTCAGCTCTTTTTTGTCGGAAGCCCGGATTACCTTCCAAGCTTCTCTTGTTGAAACGAGATCTCCTTCGGCGATAATTGCCTCAATGGCTATTTCGATATGAGAAAATGTGCCGAGAAATTCAGATACGGCCCTTTTAAAACCGGCCAGGCCCTGTTGTTGTCCTTCAAATGCATTGTGATCAAAAATGTTCGTTGAAAAAAATGAATCGATAAGAGAATAGTTTTGCCCGGCAACAATTTCCGAGTAGGCACGTTTCAACATCTCTTTATTTTTTTCCGCAACTGACGAGGCAGGTTGTCCGTGTTTCTGCTCGCAAGCAATGCAAGCTATGGACAGTAAGGCAGCAAGTAAAAGTTTCATGGTGGATGAAGTTGGTTGAATGATATGGTTTATAGTACTCTTAGTGACCGAAGATAGTCAAATCTGCGACGCGGCACCACGCTCTTAAACGCTCACTGAAGTTGTTTTAGATACTTTATCCATTCCATATGGTAACCTTGCATTTCATAGACCGAACGGGCACGCCTGTTCTCTTCAAAGACATTTAGCGTTATCCAGCGGACGTGGTTAGCAATCGCCCATTCATCTGCTTTTTGCAACAATAGTCTACCTACACCTTTTCCCTCTGATTCTTTAGTAACGACAATATCATTCACATGCGCGTGCTTTTCACCAGTGTAATAATCCTTTAATAATAAGACACGCATAAAACCGCAGGATTTGTTTTCGGCATCCACGGCTATAAAGATGCAATCTTCAGCATCATCTTTTAATAAAGCATTGGTGATGTGCTGTATATCTGCCTGGATCATTTTATCCTTTTCGTTTGTCCTCCATCCGGGTAAACTAAAGTTCAGTAACCGGTGTGCATGTGACGCAATAAAATCCGCATCGGCGGGAGAGGCTTTCCTGATAGTTATCATGCGATTTTATATTTACGAATACAGTTTATAAGTAAACAAAGCAATGATAAGCCATTTTTCGGAGCCCGGTCAGGCCCGACATTACAGCTGAGAATTTGCTATTCAAGGCCGATAATAATCAAGCTCAATTTGAGCATTCCCTAAATTTGCTGCATGTCAAAACCTGTTATCTGTGTTGGTGCCGCATTCGTTGACGAGCTCTTTCACATGAAAGAGGACATGATCCCTGCGACCACGGTTGAAGCTTCAATAAATAAAACCGCCGGTGGTGTAGCCAGAAATATTGCCCACCAGTTAACATTGTTGGGTGTGGAGGTACAATTAATCTGTGTCTTTGGTAGTGACAGCGACGGCGATTGGTTAAAACAAGTTTGTCTCAATGCAGGTGTTAAAATAGATGCTTCGATAACCAAAGAAGGTCTTTCTGGAAAATATACGGCTATCCTGAACAGGGATGGCTCCTTGTTCACCGGTTTCTTAACTAATGCGGCAACCGAACTTATAACACCTCACCATTTGGAAAAGCATAAAGCCTTGCTGCAAACCGCATCCTATTTGCTGGCTGATGCAAATATTTCTGCTGAGGCTGGTCAATGGTTACTGTCGTTTAGCAATCAAACGGGAATTCCGCTCATCCTTGAACCTGTCTCCGTTCCTCCTGCAAGAAAATTCAGAGATATAAATCTCAGAGGTCTTCATCTTGTGACGCCAAATGAAGACGAGTTACCGGTACTTTGCTCCGAAAAGGGTTTATTTACTCAGCAACAGGTAGAAGAGTTACTGGCAAAAGGAGTGGAGAATGTATGGATGCACAAAGGAAGATTGGGTTCTGCTTTTTACAACAAAGAAAGATCGATCACGCTTCATGCGCCTGAAATTGACGTCGTCGATTGTACCGGGGCGGGGGATGGTTCTTTGTCCGGATTTATTTTGGGTAAGACGTTAGGAAAAAAGGACGAGGATTGTCTTAAGCTCGCCCATACGTTATCGGCAGAAATTTTACAGGTCGACGGACCTATTGCCACTCATCTAGACCAGGAAAAATTACTCAGCCTCGTCTCAAAATATTATCCTGATTAATGCAAACCTTTTTCGAAATACAGCCTGAAATAAAGAGTGCTCTTGCTGAAGGCAAGCCTGTTGTTGCACTAGAATCAACGATCATCTCCCATGGGATGCCTTATCCGCAGAACCTGGAAACAGCTCTTGAAGTAGAAAAGATCGTCAGGCAAAACGGTGCGATTCCTGCAACCATTGCCATCATCAATGGCATGTGTTATGCAGGTTTAACAAACGAGCAACTCGAATATTTGGCAAGGGCTAAAGATGTACGGAAAGTGAGCCTTCGCGACATGCCTCACGTCATCAGCAAAAAACTATATGGTGCAACCACTGTAGCGGCCACAATGCGAATTGCTTCAATGGCCAGCATAAAAATATTTGCTACGGGCGGGATCGGAGGCGTACATCGGGATGCCGGTAAAACGATGGATATTTCGGCCGATCTTACTGAGATGGAAAAAACATCAGTCGCTGTTGTTTCTGCTGGCATTAAATCGATCCTCGACATTGGATTGACATTAGAATATTTGGAGACAAAAGGAATTCCTGTTGTTACGATCGGCCAGGATGAATTTCCAGGTTTCTATTCGACTAAAAGCGGATTCAATTCTCCGTTAAGATTGGACGACGTTCATGAGATCGCTGCATTGATAAAAACAAAATGGGTATTAGGAATGAGCGGTGCGGTATTAATTGCAAATCCTGTCCCGCATGGAGAAGGGGTCGACCCTGATGAAATGGAAATCTATATTGAAAAAGCGTTGAAAAAGGCAAATAAGAAAAAAATAGCAGGCAAAGAGGTTACTCCATTCTTATTAAAATATATCGCAGATCATACCAGTGGCGAAAGCCTTGACGCAAATATTGCTTTGATAAAAAACAATGCAAAGCTTGGAGCAGAATTGGCCGTCGCTTATTTTAAGGATTAACCACCGTAATGCTAAGTTTCTGCAGCTTACTTAACCCTGGCTGTTTTGTACTCAATTAATTAGTGTTATTAAGATCCACAATCTTACATTGAATGAATAACTTGCATTCGCCACTAAGGTGCCAAGGCACAAAGTGATACAATGTTGCCACCAGGGTTTTGCGCCTTTGTGCCTTCATGGCAAATGTAGCTCCGCTCACTCGCTCGGGGTGACTGCCTGCAGGTCGGACTCTCACGGACCGGTACAGTGTTCACAAGTTGTGAATCCATAACGACGAATTCTCAAATAAGTTTATTAAAATTACTTACGACTCATCTTTCATTCCTCCGAAAAACAAGATAACATGCAACTCAAAAAAGACAAAACCTTACTCCGAGATTTCAAGCAGGCCATCCGACATGAATGGCTTGAAACAAACGGTCTCGGCGGTTGGGCAAGTTCATCAATCATAGGATGCAATACCCGTCGCTACCATGGTCTGCTGGTCGCTGCTTTGCCAAACCGTATAGAACGGATGGCGCTGGTCTCAAAATTGGAAGAAACGATTACCGTCAATAATGAACAACTTGACCTTGGTGTAAATAACTATGGGGGAGTTATTCATCCTGACGGCAATCAGCACCAGGTTTCTTTTGCAAAAGATTTCTTCCCCGAGTTTGTTTATCACGTCGGCGGGGTAATTCTGAAAAAGACGATCGCAATGGTGCATGGAGAGAATACTACGCTGATTATTTATAACGTGTTGGATGCCCAACAACCATTTAGATTAGAATTGGTGCCTTTACTCTCGGTGAGAAGGTACCATGGTTTGATCCGCGCGAACGATGCTGTGCATCGGGACGCCTCTTTCGCCAATGATGTTTTCACAGCAAAGGTTTACGATGATACACCGGAGGTTTTTATCAAAGTGCCAAAGGCTGAATACCATCACGATCCCAACTGGTGGTACCATTTTAACTATGATATGGAAAAGGAACGGGGACTTGATTTTGTCGAGGACCTCTTTGCCCCCGGTGAATTTTCACTTACGCTTCAAAAGGGTGACTCGCTGGGAATTATTATTTCAACCGCCGATCCTTCGGAAAAAAATGCAGACGAATTGTTTGCCAAAGAGAAATCACGCCGGCGAACATTAATACATGACCTTCCCGAAGATGAAGTTGTGAAACAGCTTGTACTGGCCGCTGACCAGTTTATAATAGAAAAAAGAATCCAGCGGGATGAACATGTTCCTAATGAAGAAGCGGAAAGGGTTACTGTAATTGCGGGTTATCACTGGTTCACCGACTGGACGCGTGATACGATGGTGGCACTGCCAGGTTTGTGCCTGAGTGTGGGTCGTAATAAGGATGCAAAAAATATTTTATCAGCTTTTGCCAGGAGTGTGAATGAGGGGATGTTGCCCAATCATTTTCCTGACAATGGAGAACCGCCGGGTTACAATAGTGTTGATGGCACACTCTGGTATTTTATTGCCGTTTACAAATATTTGGAAGCTACCAATGACAAAAAATTTGTGTTGGGCGAGTTGTTACCGGTGTTAAAAGATATAATCGAGTGGCATTTCAAAGGAACAAGACATGGCATCCACGTTACTGAAGATGGGTTGCTCTATGCCGGTGAAGAAGGTCTCCAACTAACATGGATGGATGCCAAGATCGGAGACTGGGTAGTGACGCCACGCATAGGAAAGGCCGTGGAGGTAAATGCGCTTTGGTATAATGCACTTTCCATTTATGCGACGCTGGTCCAGTTAAATGGAAATTCGGATGAAGCAACTTCCATGTTTGAAAAGGCAGCGCTCGTAAGGAAAAGCTTTAATGAACAATTTTGGAACAATGAAAAAGGATATTTGTACGATGTAATTAATGGCGATGAAAAGGATGATAGTTTGAGGCCAAATCAACTTTTCGCAATAAGTCTTCCGTTTACTTTGATCGATCGTGAAAAAAGCCGGAGTATTTTAAAAATTGTCACAGCTAAATTGTACACACTCGCGGGCTTAAGAACCTTGTCTCCCGATGATCCATCTTACGCAACCTGCTATGATGGAAATGCACACCAACGCGATTCATGTTATCACCAGGGAACAGTGTGGAGCTGGCTATTGGGACCGTATATCGATGCGCTGGCAAAACTTGGAAGCAGCACATCTTTATTAAAAAATGTGATCCAGAATTTTATTTATCATCTTAATGAAGCCTGCTCAGGCAGTGTGTCAGAGATCTTCGATGCCGAATTTCCTCATCATCCGAAAGGCGCTGTCGCCCAGGCATGGGGAGTGGCAGAAATTTTAAGAGTGATCAACGACTACAACCTGATAGCCGAAGAAAAGCCAATACCGCAAACTGAGACCAAGAAACTGGCTAAGGATTCACTTGCGAGAACACCGGACTAATAGTATCACGAAGGCTTTGTGCACCCTGCGCCTTTGCTTCTTTGTGGCGTATAGGTCCCTCGTTGCGCTCCGGATAACAAACTCAGACAGGGACGACCTCGTTAAATAGTATTACCAGGAATACAAGGTCCCGACCATGAAATGTCGGATGCTGACGTAAGGCGTTAGCATGAGTGACACAACAGGCGATTAATCAAGGCAAGCTGCTTGTACCCAGATGGCCGTACCAACTTCCTTCTTCTATGTTCGGCCCCTTTTAACACCCTATTAGTAATATCAGGCCGTTTTCTGCGTTTCATTAATAACTCCACTTCAACCCTTATTAAGTAATTCTACTTCATTACTAAAAATTTATCTATGGCAGAAACCAACAACGGCCATGACAACGGCTTGTACACTTATGACTCGTTTGGCAGCGAGGCTCGGAAACCAGGCGATAAGAAATTTTTATGGTGGTGCGCAGGTGCCCACCAGGACCTGCTGAAACAATTTCCTTCGGAGCATGCAAAACACTCAGGGTTGGGTGGAGTATTGCTGGCTACACTTGTACTGGCGTCGCTTGCGGCAGGCTACGCTATTTACACCGTCTTTGATAATTGGGCATATGCAATCGGCTTTGGAATTATCTGGGGTTTGATCATTTTCAACTTTGACCGATTTCTTGTTTCCACGATGCGTAAATATGGTATCAGCAAGCGAAAACAATTATGGATGGCAGTGCCGCGATTAGCACTTGCATTATTGATCGGATTTACCATTGCAAGACCACTTGAGATGAAAATTTTTGAGAAGGAGATCAACGTGAAGATGACGGAGAATATGCACAAGAAAATTCAGCTCAACGATAGTTTGTTGGCCTTGGAAAATGAAGCACAGATCAATGATGCGACGGCAGAGCGTCAACGGCTGATCAATAGAAAGGATGCGATCGAAGACACACTGCACAAATTGCAGCAAGCCTATGTGCAGGAAGCTGATGGCACCGGCGGTTCCGGTCAGCGCGGCATTGAAGAACTGACTCAATTAAAGATGAATGCATTTGACCAGGTGAGGTCGCAATTTGGGCCTGAGGTACTGCAGCTCGAAAGAAAAATTGCATCGCAGGACGATATATTGACCAATGCGAAAGCCAATATGGAGCAAAAGAGAAAGGATTATGCAACTTCAGCTGCGGCCAATATGGGTTTTCTTGAGAGGAACAAAGCGTTGTCTGATCTCTCAGGTGAGGAGAGCAGTGTATTCTGGAGTTGTTTGCTCATCTCGCTGCTGATTATTTTGATTGAGATCGGGCCGGTATTGTCGAAGCTCATCATGCCCATCGGGCCATATGATATTGCATTGGCCAAAGAAGAACTACTTCAAATGGCTGCAGATGAAAATCATATCCGCGCTGATAAAGAGATCCGCAATGAAAAGAAAAAGGCATTTTTCCAGAGGCAAAAGGAAATGTCGGATCAGTTAGTGAATAAGCTCACTGAGCTGCAAAAGAAAAATATTGACAAAGAGCTCGATCAATGGGAGAGAGGAGAATGGAAACCAGAGGATCATCGCGCCAGCATGGAGGAAGTGATGAGAAAGATAAAGGAGCAGTACCAGCTTAAGGACGAGAATATTTTGTAGTTGCCTGTTATCAGTTGCCGGTTTCCGGTTACTTATTCTCGGTTGGTGAACAGGCAACAGGTAACTGGTAACTATCGTTTCAAGAACTTTCCCTTCAATAGTCTCTCCATCACTTCCTCTTTCTCGTTGCGGCTGATGGGGACGTGGTGATTGCCGATGCGGATGTCATTGCCCTCTATACTGTTGATCTTCGAAGCCGAGACGATATACGATTTATGTGTCTTGATGAAGCGGTCGGCGGGTAAATATTCTTCCACTGACTTAAAGGTGAGATAGGTGATGAATTTCTTATCCGTCGTGTGAATGGTCACATAGTTCTGCAAGGCCTCCACAAATAGAATTTCATCAAAGAAGATCTTTACAAGCTTGTTGTCAGACTTGATGAAGAAATAGTCTTCTTTCTTCCCTGTGGCCTCTTCTTCATTGTGTTTCCTAATTTCATAATATTCTTTTGCCCTGAGAGCCGCTTTTAAGAAACGCTCAAAAGAGATGGGCTTTACCAGGTAATCAAGGGCATTAAGATCAAATCCATCGAGAGCATATTGAGGGTAGGCTGTAGTAAAAATTACTGGCGGTGCCTGTTTCAGAGATCTGAAGAACTCAATACCGGTGATCTTGGGCATCTGTATGTCTAGGAAAAGTAATTGCACATGACCCTTGCTCAACACCTCAGAAGCTTTTACAGGGTTATCAAATTCTCCAACAAGATCCATAAAATCTACATCCGCAATGTATTCTTTCAGACCCTTTCGTGCGAGCGGTTCATCATCAATTATTATGCAATGAATAGTCATTTAACTTAAGAGAATTTTTTAACCACATAAGGCACATAAGAAACATTGGTTCACGCAGGACTACAGTGTTTTATTGTGCCTGATGTTCGTAATGTGGTCAATATTAAATTTTTATTTTTAGATCCACTTTAAACAAATGATCATCTTCTTTTATTTGCAATTCATGCTTTCCATTGTAGAGTAACTCCAATCTTCTCTTTACATTTTTTAATCCAATTCCCCCCAAGGGTTCTTTTGTGCTTATGTATTCAATGGTGTTGGCTACGCTAAAATGAAACTCGCCGTTTGCTTTGTCAACATTGATCTTTACGAGGTTCGTCCTTCCGTTACTGAAATGCGACAGATGTTTAAATGAATTTTCAACGAATGGCATCAGCAGCAAAGGCTCGATCAAGAAACCTTTTACATTTTCTGAGCAGTCAAACTGCACTTCATCGTTGGCTTCCCTTCGCAGTTTTTGAAGGGCGACATAGTCCTGCAAATAACTGATCTCTTTTTCAATCGGTATTTTATCACCATTGCACTCATACAATTGATAGCGTAACAGATCAGAGAACTTATGCAACGCTTCTCTCGCCTGGGGATTTTGTTTATCAATCAGAAAATAAACCGAGTTAAGTGAGTTAAACAGGAAATGCGGGTTGATCTGTGATTTTAAGAAATTCAATTCTGCTTCTGCTTTTTCCTTTGCCATTTCACCAAGCCTCCTCTGCGATCTTGCATAGTCGATCAGCAGTTTGAATGAGGCACCCGTGATGACAAGAAGAAAATGCGGGATGACGTTATCGTAAAACCTTATTTTGAAATTACCGTGAAAAATGTTGAAGAGTTGGGGGTTGTGCATCATCTGTCCTTCGATCCACATTTTGCCAACACTACTTCCAAAAACAAAGGCAACGAATGTGACAACAAACAGCAGATATTTTTTCTTGTACAATAATTGCGGGATCAGCAGATAGTTGGTTACGTAAACCATAAAGGCAAGATCTGCCACTTTTAACAAAGTGATCTTTGCTGCCAGTGCACGGGAGGAGTAATCCTGGTAACGGAAGTAGTACCATAGGCCAAACAACAGCAACCAGAAGCAAACGTGCTGAAGTTTATACCTGAAAAAGAAGTTCTCGCTCTGCATACTCAAAATAAATTTACAAAATCGGGCTGGCAAAGTTGATTACAGCAAGGGATGAATTGACTTGACGAAATGCCGCTTGTCAAGCTAAATATGCAGTACCTGTAAATCATTTGAAGGTATTATAATATTGCTTCAACTTGCCTTTGTCTTCTTCGTGTACTTCGCGACCTGCATTGTTCGTGGTCATCAAGGATACGAAAGGTACTAAGGGCAGAACTTAAAAACCAAAGTCATGAAACAATTATTGCTTTTTGCCATCGCCATCACCATCGCATCATCAGGTTGCGCACAGACGGCCAGTCAAAAGAATACAAAACACGTGGGGGGAAGTTGCGAAGGCTGTGAATCAATTTATGAGAGCCCCGTAGCCTTTGAAAAACTTACAAATACGGCTACACTTCCTGATTACAATGAAAAGGGCGCCAAGTTGGAGATCAGCGGAGTTGTTTATCAACGTGATGGCAAAACGCCCGCACGTGATGTTGTGCTCTATGTATACCATACTGATCAGACTGGTCATTATACACCCGCGCCCGGCGCAAAGGGTTGGGAAAAGCGCCATGGGCATCTTCGCGGTTGGATAAAGACCGACAAGAACGGGTATTATCATTTCTATACTCTTAAACCCGCACCATATCCCGGGACTAATATTCCTGCGCATATTCATATCACGTTAAAGGAACCAGATAAAAATGAATATTATATTGACGAATATCTTTTTGAAGGCGATCCTTTCCTGACGACGGCTGAAAGAAACCGGCAGGAGAAACGTGGAGGTAGTGGAATTATTTCCCTTGAACAGAAAAACGGAATGTTGCACGGAAAGCGAGACATTGTTTTAGGATTGAACATTCCTAACTATGATGTACCGTGAGACGTGAATGGTGAGGCGACTAATTATCGCCACTAAGGAACCAAGGCACATCCGGAATGACAGTTTTGCGGATATGTAATGCGGGGCTTGACCCGGCATCTTTGATTGTTGTCGTTTGATTTGTCGCCTGTCTTGTCAATTATACTTCTTTAATGTTTTTAGTGTTTCTTTCTTAATTTTTGCCACCACTTCAACTTCGGGATCAGCAATTTCAGCAATGGTGTATTCAATGGAAGTGCTCATCACCTGTGTTGCCTCCTGCAAGGATAAATGATAATCTTGTTGCAGCCATTCCAGTAAACCATTAGTGGCGATCTTTAAAGCTTCATCTAAACTCTTTTCAAAACCAGTGGCCATTATATAAGTGGAATCTTCAACCCTTGGGTATTTTAGGCTAAGCACTTCTTTTTTAATTACTCTTACTGTGAATTCAACGTCAAGAGACGTTTCCAATGCATTGCCTGCTATCTCACCATGACCCTGCAGTGCATGACCATCGCCAATATAAAAATACGCGCCTTCATGAAAGACGGGTAAATAAACCGTCGCGCCCCTCGTAACTCCCTCGAAATCCATGTTGCCACCAAAAGCCCCCTGGAAGAAACTTAATATCTCATTCTTTTTGTTGGAAGGAGCAACGCCCATGCACCCAAGGAAAGGTTTGAGAGGGACTTTGAAATTTTGTAAATGCCCATACGAAGTATCATTGACTGTGGCAAAACCGGCCAGGGTGTCCAGCTTCCATGTTACCCGCTTGAATTCTTTCATTTCTTTGGCGATCGTTTTGGGTACTGCCCTTGATGAAAAGCTTTCCGATGTGAACGCAGTTGAACGATTTAGGTTGAGGCTGGTAATTGTAACTGCTAGCGCATCACCTTCCGCGCAGTCCGCAATATAGAAGGGTCCTGTTAATGGATTGCCTGGCTTTTGTCTTTTTACTCCATTTTTATCAAAACCACCTGCATCGATCGTTTCTGTCGATACGGTATCACCCGATTGAATTTTGAGAACCGGCTCCCTGTTTAACGAGAATGAATTTGAAAAAGAGGTTGGGTTGAAATGTCTCCTTGTTGCCG
>DASYSW010000150.1:0-7539 GCA_036002905.1 Chitinophagaceae bacterium | reverse complement strand
GACTTATTCTGCTTATAGTTCTCTTTTTTGCCTCGCACACACACGCCCAGTTTAGGGTAGCACTTGCAGGCGGTATAAACAGTTCCTCGGTAAAAGAAACGAACGAACTCCCTGGCTGGGATTCAATTCGTCATAACTATTCCCCGCGAACGGGCCTACATTTCGGATTTATTGCTGATCTCAGGCTTGCGCCGGAATCGAAATTCTATTTTCAGCCGGGCATATTCTTTTATAACAAGGGGAGAAAATATGAATCACCCTACGATTCAACTGCTGTGATACAGACTTACACTTACTCCCAGTTCATCAATTATATGGACATGCCCCTGAATTTTGTCTTCAAAGCTCCCTTGGGGAAGAAAGTTAAACTCATGTTCGGTGCAGGACCGTATATTTCTTTCTTCTATAACGGAACAGAAAAGTCCGACACGATCTATAACAACGGTGATTTTAAGAGCAATGAGAATAGCGACTTATCAGTCGGAACTAACGCGGGTCAATACAAAACATTTGATTTCGGCATGAATGCCCTGGCGGGATTTGAGTTCGGTCATGTTTATCTCACAGCTAACTTCAGTCGCGGTCTTAGCGACTTTTACACGCCCTCTTACCCTGGTCATATGAACCATAAGGTTATTGGTGGTACGCTGGGAATATTTCTGGGAAAGGAAAAAATTGCTGAGCCTAAATTAAAAGACAAGGACAAAGACGGTGTGGCAGACAACCTTGATGCTTGCCCCACCGAAGCAGGAACGGCGATTACAGGCGGCTGCCCGGATAAGGACGGAGATGGTATTGCAGATAAAGACGACCAGTGTCCAAACCAGGCGGGTCTCATGAGTTATCATGGATGCCCAGCCCCCGACACAGACAAAGATGGAATTACGGATGATAAAGACAAATGCCCTACCCTTGCAGGAGTCGCCCGCTATAACGGATGCCCTGTTCCCGATGCCGACGGCGATGGAGTGAATGATGAAGAGGATAAATGTCCTGCTGTTTCCGGCGTTGCCCGTTACAATGGCTGTCCGGTGCCTGATACTGACAAGGATGGTGTGAACGACGAAGAAGATAAATGTCCAGCAGTTGCCGGAGTTAGGGAAAACAATGGCTGCCCTCCTGTCAAACAAGAAATTGTAGAAAAGGTGACATTTGCTGCACGCCGCATCCAATTCGAGGAAGGTAAAGCAACCTTATTACCCGCATCGTTAAAAGTACTCGACGACGTCGTAGGTATACTTAAGCAGAATCAAGAAATTAAACTCTTAATTGAAGGTCACACCAGCAATAATGCAGACTATGATCTGAATATGAAGCTGTCGCGTGATCGTGCAAAAGCTGTTAAAAATTATTTCATCAAAAAAGGAATCGACCCTGCTCGGCTGAATACAGTTGGATATGGTCCCAACAGACCGTTAAATAGCGGGAAAACCAAGGCTGAGCAGGCTTTGAACAGGCGTGTAGAAATGAAAGTGAGCAACCAATAGTCATAAGACACCGTCCATATAAACAATCCCGACTTCGGTCGGGGTTTTTTTTTTGAGAAAAGTATGAATGGTTTCATAAAAAAGCGCATTCTTATTTACTTGCGGCATGAAAGATGCTCGTTTCTCCTAATTTTACGGTCTTTATTTTTTCTGAACTAAAAAACAGCAAATGATCAAACTCTTTAATCGGTTTTTTTTATTGCTCATCGCAGGCCTGGTGTTCGCAAATGGTTTTGCACAAACTTCCGTGAAGACAGATGTACCGAGGGGCTGGCACCTGCTTAGCAAACAAACGAGCGGCTATTACGGGATCGGCCTTGATAAAGCTTACGATTTTTTAAAGGGCAAAAAAAGTACTCCAATTATCGTTGCAGTGATCGATTCCGGTGTTGATACAACACATGAGGATCTGAAACCAATTTTGTGGCACAATCCAGGAGAGATCCCCGGCAATGGTATCGACGATGATAAAAATGGTTATGTAGATGATGCGTATGGATGGAACTTTCTTGGTGGTCGTGATGGAAAAAATGTGAAGGAGGATTCCTATGAAGCGGCGCGTGTTTATCATGCTTACAAAGACAAGTTTGAGAGTGTAACGGACCCGTCAACTCTATCAAAAGACGACCAGGAGACTTACAATATGTGGGTTAGAGCGAAGCAGGACGTGGTCGGTGAAGTGGACCTGTCATTACTTGAGAAATATCAGCAGATCGAAAAGGATATGATCGCTGGTGATTCTATTATCCAGCTTGACCTGAAGAAAAAAGAATACAACTGTAAGGAGCTCGAAGGTTACAATCCTACATCCATCTCAGCACAGAAGCTAAAACAGACGATGACTTATATCTGCAGTCTCAACAAGAGCAATGATATCACCAATGAACAAATTCTTGAAGACTTGCAGGGAGAGATCAGGAAAATGGAATCCGCCGAAAAAGCACCACCTGATTATCGCGGTAACATTGTAAAGGATAATTACAACGATTTCAATGATCGCTTTTATGGCAACAGCGATGTGATGGCAACTACGCCTTTTCATGGCACGCATGTATCAGGTATAATTGCTGCAGCAAGAAATAATGGATTAGGGATCGATGGCATTGCTGATAATGTAAAGATCATGATGGTTCGGGCGGTACCTGATGGTGATGAGCATGATAAAGATATCGCTCTTGCTATTCGCTATGCTGTAGACAATGGCGCCAAGGTGATCAATATGAGTTTTGGAAAAGGATTCTCTCCTCAAAAAGATTGGGTAGATGACGCTGTTCGTTATGCGCAAAGCAAAGGCGTGCTCCTTGTCCACGCAGCAGGAAATGATGCGGCTGACATTGATACCGCATGGAATTTTCCAACACCCGTTTACAGGAGCGATGGTAAAAGAGCCAGCAACTGGATCACCGTCGGCGCAAGTGGCGATCCACAATTAGGCGGACTCGCTGCAAGTTTTTCTAATTACGGGAAAAAAGAAGTAGATGTGTTTGCCCCCGGTGTAAAAATTTATTCAACAATTCCTGGTGGCAATACATATGGAGAAGCACAGGGAACAAGTATGGCCTCTCCTGTTGTAGCTGGCGTGGCGGCGTTGATACTTGAGTACTATCCAAACCTTTCAGCAGAGCAGGTCAAATACGTGATCGAAAAATCTTCCGTTAAACCGGACGTGAAAGTGAAAATTCCGGGTGGTGATAGTGAAGTTGACATGACCGAACTGAGCACAACGGGTGGTGTGTTGAATGCTTATGAGGCGGTAAAGCTTGCTTCCACTTTGAAAGGAGAAAGAAAAACTGAAAATATAAAAATTAAATCCACGGTGAAGCCGGATAAAAAAGGATAACCGATATTGGAGATTTGAGATAAAAAAAGGTTCCTTAGCTGGAACTTTTTTTATGCCGTGACTTTGTCGAAAAACCAGCTTGTAACAAAGACACTAAGGCGCCAGGGTGCACTACGTCTTTGTGATACTTTGTTTCTTGGTGTCTCAGTAGCTACCCGCTGAGCGCTCGGAATGACAAGTCTCAAACAATCCGAAATGACACTTTTAAAAGGAAATGTAGTTGTTGAATAGCGAACTGAACGCACAAGTGAGTGACACAACAGGTGCTCAAGAAAATGACAGAAGCCTGGGCCCAAGGGATACCCTTAGCGTTACCAAAAACAAAAAACCCAAACCAAAACCTTCCCTATATTTGTGATTCACCAATCCTGAGCTGATGGCGAAGCAAGTTGAAGATTTTGATGCGAATTTGACCGGTGAGGAAGGAAAAACTGAAGAGACGAAAACCAGTTGGTTCAAGCGCATCAAGAAAGGTATCAATACCAAGACTTCGGAAAAAAAGGAAACGCCGGAAGGGCTGTGGACCAAATGCCCCGAGTGCAATTATATCTGCACGGTATCTGAATTGCGTGATCACCTGTTTGTATGCCCCAAGTGCGGTTATCATCATCGCATAGGGAGCTCCGAATACTACGACATTTTGTTCGACGACAGGCAGTTCACTGAACTATTTGAAAATATCCGAAGCGTCGACTACCTGGAATTTACCGACCTGAAGCCATACAAGAAACGCCTGGAAGAGATCTGGAGTAAGACCGATCTTAAAGACTCGATGCGTGTAGCCGCAGGAAAATTGGGTGGAAATGACATCGTGATAGCATGCATGGATTTTGAATTTATTGGCGGGTCATTGGGAAGCGTGATGGGAGAAAAATTCTCACGAGCGGTTGACTATTGTATCCAAAACAGGTTCCCTTACATGGTAATTGGCAAAAGCGGTGGCGCCCGCATGATGGAAAGCGCATTCTCATTGATGCAACTGGCCAAGACAAGTGGCAAGTTGTCTCAACTTAGTGACGCAAAGCTTCCTTATATTTCATTATTAACCGATCCTACATTTGGTGGTATCTCTGCCTCTTTCGGTATGCTTGGCGATCTTAATATCGCAGAACCCGGAGCGCTTATAGGTTTTGCTGGTCCCAGGGTGATCAAAGAAACGATCAAAAAAGATCTGCCCGAAGGTTTCCAGCGCAGTGAGTTCATCCTGGAACATGGTTTTCTAGATTTTATTGTTGCAAGAAAAGACCTAAAAGAAAAGCTGGCCACTGTATTGAGTTTGTTCAAAAACTGAAGCCTGCCCTAAAATTTTTTTAGCTTCATTTTTTACCGGCTTATAATACTATTTTGTTTATGAAGAAAAATTCCATCCTCTACGTTGTTGCCATTATTGTAGTTCTCGGGTGCTCAAACTCAAAACAATCCAAACCAGATCGCCTTTCAAAAGCTTCACGTGAAAATAAGAATGGATGGATCTATGTGCATCTTGAGGGCTCTCCTGGTGACATCGGTTATCAGCATGGTTACTTACTGGCAAACGATATCGATACAAGCATTCAATCTGTCGTTTATCTTCTTCAACATGACACCCATCGCGACTGGCAGTTCTATCGCAGTGCTGCAAAGAATTTTTTATGGGACAAACTTGATCGTGAATACAAAGACGAGATCAATGGGATCGTCGAAGGAATGCATGCACAAAAGAAGAATTATGATAGCCTTGATCTAACGGCCTACAATGCTCTGGAAGAATTGGCTTTCTATTACGCACCGATGCTTGACAACCTTGCAAAAGCTGGCAGCGGAAATAACAAGGCGCCTGGTAATTGCAGTGCATTTATCGCTACCGGCAGCTTCACAAAGGATGGGAAGATTGTAATCGGCCATAACAACTGGACAGAATATATTATAGGCCAGCATTGGAATGTGATCGCAGACATTGTCCCCGAACATGGACATCACATGCTGATGGACTGTATGCCCGGCTTTATTCACAGCGGCGACGATTTTGTTATCACTGACAATGGAATACTAATCACTGAAACGACCATCACGGGATTTAATTTATTTGATTCCACCGGCTTGCCTGAATTCATGCGGGCACGAAAAGCTGCGCAATACAGCAACAGTATTGACGATGTTATAAAAACTTTTACTACAGGGAATAATGGCGGCTATGCCAATGACTGGCTGATTGGTGATACAAAAACAAATGAAGTAGCAAAACTGGAATTGGGGTTAAAGGATTATCGAGTATGGCGGAGTAAAGACACAGCTATGATCGGTTCGAATTTTCCAAGTGATCCAAAATTGATAAAAGAAGAGACCACGTTTAATGTTGGGGATGCGACAACATCGCCAAACGCGAGAAGAAAGCGCATGGAGGAACTGGTACTCGTCAATTTAAAAGGGAAATTGGATGCTGAAGTTGGCAAACAGGTGGAAGCAGATCATGTCGATGCACTACAAAATGCGAGTGCTAATAATCGCTGCGTGATCTGTGGGCATATCGATGAAGATGCAAAAGGTTGCGCAGAATGGAGCCTCGCTCCCTACTACCCAATGGGTGCTGTACAGGGAAAAGTCACCACAGCCGAACTTGCCAAGAACATGCAGTTGTGGGCCCATATGGGTCATCCCTGTGGTGGCAATTTTATTGGCTCCTCATTTTATAAAATTCATCCTGAGTATGCGTGGCAGTCGAAGTATCTGAATAATATGATGGCTTATCCCTGGACATTGTTCTCTGCAAGGAAGACAAGTGAAACTTCGAACTAAGTCAGCATAACCTTTGTTGTCATCAGAAACTTTTATTCTATTGCATCAACCAATTGGATAGCTTATCTTAACCCAAAGATCGCAATGCCGCTTCGCCAAAACCAACAAACTTTCTCCAGGCAGGATTCTGCGCCGCTGCAGGTCTATGCCGGTTCACATAGGTTTTCATGGACCACGGAGCTTAGGCATATCTTTTCACGTAAATTTCTAAAGATCGTTTGGTGGCCACTGTTTAAAGTACAACAGCGGTGGTTCACACATTCTCGTTTCATGCTCTCATGCAGGGAAATGCCAGAATTTGATAAATTATGGCGTACGATCCAGAAGGGTGCTTTTGCTTACAATAATTTATTTCTCGGGCTCTCTCCATTTCGCCGGCATGATACCGATCTAGCTGACATCACCACGCTGGCCCTTTTCTTTGGTGATGAGTTTATCGATGGCCTCGCAGAAACGACAGGCAAACCATTTGTCCAAAGACTAATCGAGAGTGACAATCAACAGTTTTACCTGTATAAAAAAGTGCACGGGAATAAGGTAAGCTTGCATTATCGTTTTCGTCTCGACCAATTATTGCCGCCGGAGATTTTGAACCGACTGAACGAGAAATATCAAATCAGCTATCAAAAATTTTATGAGCTACTTCATAATTTCCTGCTCCTGATGAATGAATATCTCGGCAAACTGAATTTTGAAAAAGCAGAAAAAGTGACCGACAGGATCGTAGATTCCTGCAATACATGCCTCGCCAGTTTTTTACACGATGTTCACTCCTGTTCTGACCATGGTCATTTGCATAATGAGGCTTCGGTCCTTCACTTCCATGAATCGAAGACAGCATATATGCAGGAGAAATTGCTCGAGCTTCGTTGTGCACTCGCGGAGAAGGAACATGCCATGTTTAGCATTCAAATTCCCGGTTGGCTTGACGTGATGCGGGTGGTACAGATCTATGATGATATCCAGGACATGATCATCGATGACGGATTGCAGGATAACCTCGCGCTTAGTACTGCTTATCACTATTTCCCTGATGAATGGGACTGGTTTTGCAGCAATAAGGACAAATTAAAACTGGAAAATGAGCAATATCTTCTATTATCATTGTATATGCCCTGCAGCCTTCAGCATTGCATGCAGCTGGCGGCTGATAAAATAAAAACGATGAATTGGGAGCAGCAAAAGATCATGCACTACCTGTTGCTGAAAAATAAATATCTCGTTTATCGGGAAAACTTTTTCCCGAAGGATGATTTTCTTTTCAACTTTTACTGGTATATAAAAAATAGAATGGACCATTTATCACCGGAATCGATCAAAAGTTTTGTAATTGATATTTGTATCCATTTAAAAGAAACAAGGATAGGATTGCTGAGGAGTGTCGGTTTCTCCGCGGCCTACCAGCTCAGGTATAATTTATTTACTCTTTCCCACCAG
>DASYSW010000149.1:0-6971 GCA_036002905.1 Chitinophagaceae bacterium | reverse complement strand
AAAAACCCGGAATATATATCGCAAACTTTTTGACCCTGAATATTCAAAAGATTGATTTGCATGTTTCCTGCCTCAGGAACCGTGAGATCAATAACTGCACTTTCCAAAACCGGGTTTGGAAGCATTCTCACAAACAAATTACTTCCAGGGGAATTTATTGCAGAGACGGGTGTGACAATACTGCTTACCACATTCCGGTTCAGATAAACGTGATACTCTCCGGGCTGCAGAGTTATATTCTGTGGAAGACCGGTAGCGACGAATGGAGTTCCTTCAAAATAATCATACCATGTTCCTGTCGTTTGAAATGTGACGTTTGCTGTTTGAGGTATCACATCAAAATTCCCGATCACGCAGAGTTTTGATGAATCAGTATTTACCTGCAAGGTCTTAAAACCACCAGTCAAATTCTGATTGATGTCGTTGGTAGTAAAAACATCCTTGTAGAGTGGATGAGAACGCAGTTTGATAAGTTCGGCAAATACATCGTGCAAACGCTTTCTCTGGATATTTTGCAGATAGTCCCAATGGATCGGCTTTGGAGTTAATCGACAACTGTCATTGACCGATCCATTGGTGCATGTGTTGATGGAATAATCATATCCAAGCTCGCCAAATTGCCACAACATTTTCGGACCAGGAATTGTAAAAAGAAACGCTCCGCACATTTCAACTCGTTTCAAAGCAGTGTTCACGTCTTTAATATTATAGGTACCCGAACTATTTCCAAACTGGATGTTTTTGTATGTGAGTCTTTCCTCATCATGACTTTCCATGTACGTAACCAAATTAGGCTGGGTCCAGTTACGATCCGTGTAAATACCACCACTAAAATCCCAATCGGTATTATAACCCATCGAAGCCTGCTCATAATTATAGCTCATGTTGCCCCACAATAGCATTCCATAATTAGATAACTCGATTTCTTCCGTGTTGGCTGCGAAATGTTCGAGTATAGCATAGCACCCGGGCGATTTTAATTGCAGCGTATCATAATATCGTTTCCAGATAGCTACGCGGGTTGCATCATAATTTCCCCAGGCGTTCACATCGCAATTGTTGCCGTTGTTGTCACAGGTTTGGGTTTGTGTAAATCCTTTTGACAGGTCGAAACGGAATCCGTCGATTTTATAATTCGCAAGCCAGTGTTCCACAACGCGGCTTACAAAATATCTTGTTGCCAAACTTTCATGATTCATGTCATAGCCCACATTAAAAGCATGTTTGGGTGCAGGGTTGAACCATGGATTATTTGCGGCCGGTCGGCTGTTAGCAGCGTCCCAATACAATTGGACCAATGGTGACAAGCCAAAAGAGTGATTCAATGCTATATCCATTACAACTGCAATTCCCCTGCCGTGACATGAGTCAATAAATTGTTGCAACGTATTTTTTGGACCATAGTATTTATCCGGGGCAAAATAAAAATCGGGATTATACCCCCAGCTGTTATTGCCCTCAAATTCATTGAACGGCATGATCTCAATGGCATTTATTCCAAGATTCTGTAAATAGTTTAACGTGTCACGCAAAGTATTCCAGTCATGAGCGGCTAAAAAATCTCTTACCAGCAATTCATAGATCACCAATTTTCTTTTGTCGGGCCTGGTAAAATTATTTACCTGCCAATTGTATTGTGGTGACGCTGTTTGCAGGATGCTTACAATACCGGTAGTTGATCCGTTGGGGTAAGACTTGAGATTTGGATAGATTGATGAGGGAATACTTTGGTCATTATTATTGTATGGATCGAGGATTTTCTCCGCGTAAGGGTCTGCAATTTTTAAAGTCCCGTCAACTAAATATTGAAAGGCATACTCGGTTCCGGGTGTTAAGCCCGTAATGCGCAGCCACCAATAAACCCCGTCGGGTGTTTTGTTCATTTGATATTGGGTCTGCTCCGTCCAATTACTCCCGGGAAATTCGCCGATGACAGATACCCGGTTTTTCAACGGGGCGTACAGGACGAGAGTAACAGCTGTGTTGTCGGTTCCATAATTAATTCCATCCCTTACTCCTGCAGGGAGCGGGGCCACTGTTATCCCGCCGGTCACGAAAAATTCGATCGTATCAGTTTTGGTTGTGGTCCCATCATTCGCTTCCGCAACAATAACTGTATTACCGCCGGAACTCAGAACAGGATTCGCACTAATTGTTGTAGCGTTATTTGCCGTTTGAATCACTGTACCATCCAGGTACAATTTCATCGTTGAAGTTTTATTGGCTACCGCAACGAGGTTGATGTGATCTCCAACTGCCTTTGTTATCGGTTCAGGTTGCGGAATATATAATGGTTGAATCGGGGGATCTGTAAAGCGAACTGAAACAATAGTATTGTCATAAACCGGGACGTACATGTCACTTTCGTCAGCATTGGCCAACTTTTTTGAGCCGTCCCCATTCCTAAAAAGGATCGCGATCTTTTGGATATGCTCAGAAGGGTTAGTGATGCCGAAATAAGAACGCAAGCCACCGGTAATTGTATACTGCCATTGATTGTTGGTAAGACTAATGCATTGCGCCTGCGCATTTGTTGTTCCCCATGCAAATTTCACGTATTGCCAATCTGTTGCGTTAGCACTCAGGTTTGTAATGACCCCTATATGAACATAGACATCTGTGACGGGGGTATAATTCAATAGTCCCTGGTTTCCCTTTGTCGCATCCGCAGTGATCACCACATCTGTGGCTGCATTATTTTCTTCGGGAAATGAAGGTGTCCAGCTTAATAATTGTGCTTTTGAGAATGAAAGAGAAATTACAAATAAGAGGAGAGATATTAACTTCTTCATAGCAAGCCTTTCGTTTTGGTTCTCTTTGTACAAAAACGAATGTAGCAAATATGTATTTATAACACATTAAAGAAGTGAAGAAATTTTCATGTCGTGAGTTGTCAGTTAGAGAATTTGAGCTGTAATCACTCACGATTCACGGCTCACGACTCACTATTGACAATTCACGAATTAATCGTTCGGATGTATCTGGTATTTATTGATCAGCTTCAACAACACTCCATTTGTCCAGCCAAAACCATCTTGCCCGGCATATTCGCCTCCGCCTGCTTCAAGCTTCGTATCAACAACGTTGTACTTTTCCATGAGCTTCCCTGTGCGTTTAAAAACATCAGAGTTTAACTTCACCCACCGTTGTGCGATATCCCGCGCCAACTCTTGCTGTCCACAGCGATCCAGGCCCCAGATCGTCATCCATTCTAATGGCGCCCATCCGTTTGGCGCATCCCATTGTTGATTGTTATTATATTCGACCGTTACAACACCACCTTCTTTCAGTAATTTTCCTTTTAATGCAGAAGTGGCCCTGGCACATTTTTCATTTAACGCAGAAGATTTTTTCATAGTGCAAAATGGATACATGCCTGCCAGTGTAACAATGTCGCTTTGCTTCTGTTTTTTAAAATTATAATCGGTATAATAATTCAAGGCTTTGTTCCAGCAATATTTGTTGATTGCCGCTTCCCTTGCTGTAGCCTTGCTCATCATTCGGCTGGCGCCGTTCGTATTTTTTTTCAGTTTCCTTGCTTTTGCGATCATTTGTTCAAGGTGAAGCATCAGTGCATTCAGGTCGGGAGGAATAAAATCGATCACTTCAATAGTTATAATATCTTTTTTATCATCAAACCAGCGGGTGCTAAAATCAATTCCGCTTTCGGCCCCGGCGCGAAGATTACGATACATTTCTTCTTTATCTCGTCCGGATTTTTCTGCAACAGCCACATCTTCTTTAAAGCCTTCGGGTCTCGGAGTTGCTGCATCATCCCAATAGCGATTCAATACGGTTCCATCATTTAACTTCACAACGCGCCGATGTGCCTCACCAATTTTCAATTTATCTGATCCTTCCATCCAAAATTTATATTCCTTTTCCATTGCCGGCAAATATTCCAGGTAGACTTTATCACCTTTGATGGATGCAAGGAGTTCTACCATTAAAGAAAAAAATGGTGGTTGTGATCTGCTGATGTAATAACTGCGATTTCCGTTGGGGATGTGGCCGTAGGTATTGATGAGATATGCAAAATTCTTCACCATGTTTTCAATCATGTCCGCTCTTCCACTCTCTTTTAAGCCAAGCATGGTAAAATAGGAATCCCAGTAATAGATCTCTCCGAATCGTCCCCCGGGAACTATATATGGATTCGGCAAAGGCAACAATGAACTTCCATTTATAGCTGAGTCGGCATCTCTTCTCAGAACATTCCAAAGGTTTTTGATATGCATCACCACGTCTTTTTCCTGTGTGATGTAGTTAAGTTGTGGTGCTTTTGGAAGATCGAAGTTTCCCATCACAAACTCGTCTAATTTAATCTTGATATTGGGGTTGTTTTTCATGGCGAGATAATCCTTCACTATTTGTTTTGGATCTCTTTTGGGAATGCAATCAGCAAAGGTTTTACTGTCCGGAAAAACGTGTCGCATTTGGACGTCTGTAAACAATTCACCATAGATCTCGGCCGGAGTTTTTACTTCCTGTTGTGCCGAAGTGGCAAGAACAACTGCAAAGGCAAGCAGCAGCGTTATAAATTTTTTCATGCTTCTAAGGTAATGAAAACGTGAAACGTGAAAAGTCAAGCGTCAATGGTGAGGCCTGAGATTTTTTATCATCCCACATTTCACTTTTCACATGTCGTGTCCGCCGCAAAGCGGCTAGGGCCTTTTAATTATCTTTTTTTGAATCCGGATAAAAAGTTCGCCAGCTATGCCAGAACTCCTGGGAAGCCTGCAATGGTTTTAATGAAGAAGAAGTGTCTATCCCTTTTCCATCGATCCTGAAATGATGATTGTTGCAACCAATTATATCATTGTTCAAACTGAATGTTGCATTTTCATTCGGCCTTTCAAACGCGAAAAAGCTTTTGTCATCACTGGACAAAACGATAAGCACAGGTGTGTTTTCAATTTTATCCTGGATAATTCTTTCCGATTTCAATTTATTCCAGTCATATACTTTTTTGGCAGTTCCTATTTTTACTCCTATTACCCATGACTTATCCTTCCATGAAAGACTATCTGTTCCTGTTAACCTGCTTTTACTTTTACCAGCTTCAAATCTGCCGGTGGAATCGTAGGACTTAATAAATGCGGAATCCCCTTGCATAATGAGTGAGTTGGGATTTAACTGCAACCATTTAGCCAGGGATGTTTGGGTGCTGTAAACTTCAGGCAAGTGTTGGCCTTTCAATTTTCCTGTAATGGCTTCGCCGGTTACCTGACGCCACCAGCTTTTTGTGGTTACATCTTCAAACATCGCATTGAAATGATCCATGCCCACCAGTCTGAATTTTTCATACTTGCCATTTACGATCGGTTGAAACACCCGGCCCGTTCTGCAAACCGTACAATAGGTAACCATAATTGGCTCCCCGCCCAAAGTATCCTGGACCTGGTGATGATAACCTAAAAAACGGATGGGATATGCCTTTGCTTCATCATGGATCTTTACCCCGATCACCAACCTGCCGGAATCGACTTTATTTCGCGCTTCGTTCACCATCAACACTTTGTTAGGTTGATAAAACATATGATCTGCGGCCATTTGAAAATTGGCCATGTACACTACGATCAACAATATAATGACAGGTATTATCAATAACCATTTTCTTTTCCATTGAGATCTGAAAAGCCCAATGACGATCATCGCCAAAAACAGTCCCCTGAAAAACCAACGCCCCCGGTACAGGAAATAAGCAAGATCAATGCTATCCATTTGCTGGCTGCCCGGTATAGGCATGATGAAATAGACATTTGCAATTTCAAAAAGAATTAACCCGAGTATTCCTAACCAGAAAATTATTTTCATGTTTTTCAATTGATGGCCTTAATCAAGCTAAAAGCTCCTCCCCCGTTGAAACGGGAGAGGATTTTAGCCCGCTATGCTTGTATGAGAATCACGAAAAATTTTATTTAGATATCCAAAATATTTTTTACTAAACCTTTTTCTATTTCGCACAGGTAAAACCAAATTCCTCTCCCGTAGAAACGGAAGAGGGTTTTAGTCCGCTATGCTTGTAAGAACTTCAAAATTTTTTAAAATAAGTTTTATTCGGCACCGTCGGCTATCGCTCTTTGAACGGCATAGCTGCCAACTTTCTGGCCGACGGCATAACCAACTTCAATGTCACTCCTGTAATGAATGCCGCCATATAACCTTGACATTTCTGCCTCCTCCGCCATACTATTGTAAGCAGCTGCTCTCGACGGAAGGAGATGACCCAGGATCGTTGCGGCCGCGGCGCTGAAAGTAGAATGGCCCGATATGTAAGACGGGAAATTCGGCAGCCCGGTCAGTGTCCTTATTTTCGGGTCGACTTGTGAAGGGCGTGGGTTAAAATAAGTATACTTCGAATCCCAACAGGCAATCGCAGCATCCATCATCGCCATATTTAACAAGGCCATATTCCTTGCCCACCGCACTTCGCTGAAATTCTGTTGCAGAAAATCCATTGCAGCTATATCGTTCCAATGTCCGGGAGGCGTAGGCGTTGCTGCTCCGTCAGCCCAGAAATCTATTATTTTCATTCTTTCCCTGGTCACATTTTCTGTATAATATCGAACCTCTGCTGTTTCATCCTTAAACTGCTGCGATGATGTGGAAGGTGGTGGACCCGGACGAATCTCGTTTACCAACGTGGCCGAGTCAAATAAAAATGCTTTCACTTTTCCAAATAGCGGTAGCTGTGGGGGCCGCTTTGGTACTTCCTGGCTGACCCAGGGAACTTCTCCCTTTGTAACGCAATCCTGTTCCATCTGTGCCCAAATCGCAGTGGTACCGATGGCAGCTCCGGCCCTGTCGGTTCTTCCGCGTGCTGCAAATACTGACGCGATTTGACGTCCGAGGGCTTCGCCTGCTGTCCAATCGCTTCTTGTAATTTTCCCTGCAGCAAGAACGCTTTCTTTTTGATCGGCAGCTTTTTGCTCAACGAAACCAATTTCAGTTGGGAAAAACAGTTTCAT
>DASYSW010000148.1:0-2289 GCA_036002905.1 Chitinophagaceae bacterium | reverse complement strand
TTTGCCAAAAGAAATTTCAGGAAAAAAGTTTTATGATCCGGGTAAAAATGCCCGGGAAGAGGAGCTAAGAAAATTTTTGAAAAATCTGTGGAAGGAGAAGTACGGATATTAGTGTCAAATGTAAAATTCAAAAGTAAAAATGAAAAATAGCTACCGACGAAATACCACCTCTTTACATTTTTAATTTTTACTTTTTAATTGCTTATGCCAGGTTGGTACAACAACGGGAAAAACTGTCCCTCCATTTTCGATCCTTTCTTTATCGGTGGTACCCCTGCCAGTAACTCGTCATTCGAATCGGAAATAACTCCGTCGGCAAACACATTGATCACAAAAGCTCTCCGTGGTTTATCGCTTTTATTTTCTCCTGAACCATGAAGTGTAAGTGAATGATGAAAAATAGCTTCTCCGGCCTTTACTTCAGCAAACCGGGGATTTTCAAATTGCTTCTTTTGTTCATCGTTTAAAAAATCTTTTATCCCCTGCAATTCACCTGCGATCACAGGCTTTGGGAGCAGGCCCCATTTCTGACTTCCCGCGATATACTGAAGACAGCCATTTTCCCTGGTTGAATCATCCAATCCGCACCAGCAGGTGAGATGAGCCACGGGACTGGTTCTTGTCCAGTAAGAATAGTCCTGGTGCCACGCCACTACTCCTCCTTTCTTTGCTGGTTTGGAAAATAATTGATCATGCCAAAAGCGGACAGGTTTGTTACCCAGGAGCTGGCTCGCCGCAACGAGAAATCTTGGGTTCCATAATACATCATGAAACCCCGGTGTTATGCGCCACGCGCCCAGGGCATGAAAGAGTATTGTCGCAGGGTCGCTGGATTCATTCGAATGAAATTCATAAAACAAGTTATGGCCGGGGAGATTTACATCGGTCAATTTTGCCAGCTCTGTCTTTAGCTGTTCGATTTGTTCATTGTCCAGCATTTTAACACCGCTCAGATATCCATTTTCATTAAAAGAATCAACCTGGTCTTTTGATAGTTTATATTGATCCCATTCTTCTTTTTTTGAGGGCCATCTAAAAATATTACCGGCAAGTTCATGAACTGTACTGAGATCTTTAACTGCCATAACACTCGTTTTATTAAAATTAATGCTTTTGCATGTAGAATGCCTGATTCCTTTAATTTTATCGGAAAGATATAAATCACCACATGATTAATTGGTCTTTTAAAAAATTTGACAATCTCACGCCCAATGAACTTTATTCTGTACTTCAATTGAGAAATGAGGTTTTTGTAGTAGAGCAAAACTGTATTTTCCAGGATGCGGACAATAAGGACCAGGATTCGCATCATCTTATGGGCTGGGATAATGAAATGCTGGTAGCGTACTCTCGAATTGTTCCCCTCGGCATTGCATACGATTCATTTCCTTCAATCGGAAGGGTTGTAACGTCTCCAAAATTGAGAAGAGCCGGAATTGGAAAGATCCTGATGAAGGAATCAATTGAACAGCTTCAAAAATTATTTGGAGCCAGTTCTATAAAACTGGGCGCCCAGCTTTATCTCAAAGGTTTTTACGAATCATTTGGCTTTGAGCAGTCAAGTGACGTTTATATGGAAGATGGAATTCCGCACATAGAAATGATAAGACCTGCATAGTCACGTAATTCTTCTAAGTAGAAAAACCGAAATCACGCACACAATAAAAAAAAGGATTGCGCCAATTTGATTTGAATTATTTCTTTTCTATTTTTCGCTCGTAAATCCAATAAGAGAAACCAGAAAATCTAGTATCTATGAAGCGAATTGTACCAATCGCACGAGTAATCGTGATCATTGTTATCACCGTTTCCTCATGCTTCAAGTCTTTCTCACAATCAATTCTTATACGCAACAAGGTAGAAATTGGTTTAGGCCTTGGACCTATGTTCTTTTTAGGTGACCTTGGCGGTGCAGCAGGGATAGGAAGAACGTTCATTAAAGACGTTGACTATCCGTTAACCAAATTAAGTAAAGGACTTTTTGTTGGCGTTGCTCCAAACGAGTGGCTGGGTTTCCGGCTTGCCGTCAATACAGGAGTTCTCGAGGGGAACGATGCAGAAGCACCAAATAAAGGAGGAGATGAAGTAACCCGTCTTCAGCGCAATCTAAATTTTACTTCCAGGATGTGGGAAGGTTATGCTGCCGTAGAATTTTATCCATCCGTTTTTCTTGAACAGTATGAAGATTTGAAAGGTAAGTTTCGTCCGTACGGTATAATAGGGATCGGCGTTTATCATTTCAATCCCAAAACTCAGGACAATAGCGGGAACTGGGTAGCCTTACAACCT
>DASYSW010000147.1:0-2454 GCA_036002905.1 Chitinophagaceae bacterium | reverse complement strand
TTCATTCGAAAGATGGGTTTGTTATCGATCTTAAGATTTTCAGTGGTTACAACACTCTTTGAAAACTGCTGCGATAACGAATCTTTCTTTTTATTAAAAACGTCCTGGAGGTTCAAAGCAAATTGATCCTTTGTTGTCTTGTGATTAAATAACAGGTCCCCGGCGGCCATTGCTTTTGGCTGGTCTGCTTTAGGAATGAAATCCAATAAAAAACTTTTGACAAGGTCCCTTGCCAGGTCATTTCCATTGTCTTCATCTATCCACTCCCTGTCGATTTCGAGTGTTGCTTCATGAATTATAGTTGCAACTGTATCCGTATACAGGTAAATAGTGATGTAATCCTGGAAACCTCCCGTTTTTATTTCCCGCAGCTCTCCATTTTTATAAGGAGTTCTTTTGATTTCACCTGCATGAAAGAAATCTGCAAACTCGCTGTGCAGGTAGTCTTTGTAGCTGTTGCCAACCTGTGCGATTGATACAACAGGCAATAAAAGCAAAACAAGGAGTAAATGCTTCATGCTTTAATTTTTTAAACCTTTCGATCCGCTTAACCAGCCTTCTAAAATAGCCCGTTGTACTTTATCGGCACCCGGCATACGACTTATTGTAAATGGAGCTTCCATTTTCTTACCTAATACAATGCCGATTTTCTTTTTCTCATTACCCTGCATAACTGTCACATCAATTTTATCGTCGGGAAGTTTGTTTTTTAATACGGGTTCAATGGCCTTCGCGTTGGGCCTGGCACCATCGATTTCGACGATTAAATTTCGCTGGCGCAACCCGGCATTCCATGCAGGTGAATTCCAATCGACATTTGCAATAAAAACACTGTCTTTCCTTTCTCTCGCCGATATGCCCAACCACCCTCCCGTGATCTCTTTCGAAACTGTATCTATGTCCAATCCTGCATATTGAAGATATTTCTTGTAGTCAACTTCTTTCGTTGTCGAAACATAATCGAACACGTCAGACAGGGAAGTTCCCGCAATTTTTTCGCAAACTTGTCTGAATTCCTCTTCGGTAAACCCTCTTTTCTTTTGCTGGTAGAATTCTTTATATAATGTTCTCATGACATCGTCCAGCGATTTCTTGTTTTTCGTTTCATGCCGGATCTTGAAATCAAGCAACATACCGACGGCAGGGCCCTTATCATAATAGGAAATGGTTTTGTTCACCTCATCGCCTGTACGGCCAAAAGGTCCATCGCTCCAGGTTTCATAACTGGCCTGAGTTAACGATTGATAAAGACGACCGGGTTTGTCTTCATAGGCAAGTATATTTGACCGGAATGCATTGAACAGTTCATCCTCAGAACATAAACCGGCGCGCTTTACGATCATCTCTTCATAGTAAACGGACAAACCCTCCGAAACCCAAAGCATTTTCGTGCGGCTTCCATTATCATAATCAAATGGCCCCAACTCAATGGGCCGGATGCGTTTTACATTGTAATGGTGGAAATATTCATGTGCAAGAAAGAAATATGTCTTCAAACGATTTTGCGGTGAATTTTGACCGCTTCCGTCAAAACTGACGGTAGTGGAATTCAAATGTTCAATGCCTCCTGCGCCAGGCCCAATACCAATAAAAGTGTAGTGCTTGTAGGGAATATCTCCAATAAGAGTAGTTGCTGTTTCGACTATTTTTTTCAGATCGTTCATAAAACTCACCTTGTCAAATTCACCAGGCTTGTAGGCGATAAAACGATGAGGGATTCCTTTCACAAAAAATGGAGGGAACTCTTCAAGATTACCGACAAGGATCGGGCTGTCATAGAGAATATCATAATCGGGAGCGACGTAAACAAATCGTTTCCCGAAAACAGAATCAAGACCTGTTGCAACATTGTTCCATACAGAATAAGGTTTTATTGCTACTGTAACAGCGTGATTAATTTCTCCGGCAGGATAAAGAAAAACTCCTGCAGGTAGAATGTATCCCCTTCCTTCATCGAGATAAGGTGTGCCAACAAAGGGACGAGTTGTTTTGACATCATAGTTGATCACAAACGAAGAAACAGTATTGTTAACCCTCCATGCATTGCCGGGCATTTTTCGCCAACCTGTAGTATTTTGGGAAGCATCTGTCACCTGGAAATTTTCTACATTGTTCGCAAAGTCCAGGCGCTGATAATACCCGGGTGACCAAACCGGCATTTTTACATCAATAGAATCCCCTTTAAAACCTGTGCAGTTCATCGTCACATGAAAAATATGTGTCGTGGGCTGGTCCATTGAAACCTCAAACTTGATCGTACTCTTTTGGCCGTAAAGGGGATTGAATGGATTAAAAAAAGCTATTGCAATAATTGCGTAAGGTATGAGGACGATTCTCATGTGGAATGTTATAAAATGATACTAGAATTCAAACTGTCTTCGGAACGCATTCAGCCGTATTCCCAGTGAAAATACAGTAGTATTTGTTAAAGTGGAGGTGGCAGAAACATCATAT
>DASYSW010000146.1:0-3198 GCA_036002905.1 Chitinophagaceae bacterium | reverse complement strand
CAGGGCATTGTTTATAAGCGGAGGGGTCTCCCATTTGATCATCAATTTTGAATCAATTTCAGGTCTTTGCTTTAACATGTCCATTGCGACCGCCCGCTTTGAAGCACCTGCCGAGCATCGTCCCAGGTATACGTTCATAATGGTTGATTCAAACGAAGGGGCATACAAACGTTTAACGTCTCTTTTCACATCGACACCATTCTTTTGTAAAAAGAACAATGGCATCATTGTACCCGCTAGTGCATTTGGCCCGGATGTGGTAAGCGTCTTGCCGGCAAGGTCGGAGAACTTATTAATTCCTGAATCTTTTCTTACGAAAATGACCGACCTGTATTTGTCATCATCTCCCATCTTGCCAACGATCACATACCCGTTTTGCTCCGCATCCAGTACAAGCGAACCATTAATGATCGTAAAATCAAAGGCCCTTTTCTCTAATTTATCGAGGTAATCGTCGGCATTTGAACAGGCAAGGACACGAATCTGTGCTTTGCTAAGGTTTTTGTTCAAATATTTAATAAGCAGGTCGCAGTCTCCGTAACTTGACAAATTGGGAAGTCCAAAAATCAATACCTTTTTATTTGACGAATCGGAGGAAAATGTAGGCTCATAATTTTTATGATGGCCATTGCACGCACCGGTCAAAAGAATACCTATCCAAAAAAAATGAAAATAGCATTTGAAAAAAGAAGAAGAGTTTCCCATTATCAGCGGCCTTTTTAGGTCAGAGGTTTTGGCATTCTTTTCATCCTCAATGGCGGTAAATTATAATAATTCTGTGGATTTTGTGTACATCACAGCATACCGGAGACCTACTAAACCTTATTGTTGAAATTTGCCGGGTTTTTTGATTATTTTATTCGTATCTTTTTGGCCCCTCAACTCCGATTTTTATTTCTACCCGTAAAACAACATTTCACAACATTAAAAACTATTAATTACATGGCACATTCAATTGCAGGGATTAGAAAGGCAATGGATTATTGGTGGTTGCTTCTTCTAACAGGTATAGCATTGGTCAGCATGGGCCTTTGGGTTTTTATCTCGCCCGAAGACGCATACATTTCGCTGAGCGTTCTCTTTGGGGTGTGTATATTGTTTGTAGGAGTCTTTGAACTTTTGTTTGCATTTTCGGCAAAAAGATCACTTAATACCTGGGGCTGGACAGTAGCTAGTGGCATATTTGATATTGTGGTCGGCTGCTTTATCCTGGCCTATCCCGACATGACTGCTTCCCTATTGCCCTATGTGCTGGGCCTCTGGCTTTTGTTCCGGGGATTTTCTGCAATTGGCTTTGCCCTTGACATGAGAAGGTTTGGAGCGATCGGTTGGGGTTGGCTGCTGGTAATAGCTATTTTGATCATTATATCAGGTATTGTGGTGCTTGCGGTTCCAACATTGGGCTTGCTTCATATTGTTATCTGGACTGCGATATCGTTTATTTTCGCCGGGATGTTTCGGATTTTTCTTGCACTTCATTTGCGAAGAATAAAAGAAGAACTGGATTAGGACGATCTCCTCTTTCGCTTGATCGTCATCTGGTTAAAGAGTGTATCTTTATTCGATGCTGAAAAAAAATCTCGTCATTATAAGTCTTTTCTTATACCTGTCAAACTCAGCGCAGGTGCCGGTTCGCGACGAGCCAAGGCATCATAATGTTTTTGAAAATAGTTACATCCGCCTCCTTGATGTTTTTCTTGGTCCCCACGATACTACCCAATTCCATGTACATAATACCCCCTCCGTGTTCACGACATTTACCAAAACTGCGACGGGTTCGCAATTAGTCAGCGGCCAACCAACGGGGGATCTTTCAACAGCCGGCAAATCATGGTACGATAGTCTTTCCACACCACGCATTCACCGTGTTTGGAATGAAGACACTGTCTGGTTTCATGTAATGGACATTGAGTTTGTTGCGGGCAAACCGCATGGTGATCAACATGCTTTGCAGGACCCTCTTCTAAAATTATATTTTGACGAGCCCCTCGCCAATGGATATCGTGTGGAATTACAAACTGGTACCCGTGTCAATCTGCCTGCATCATCCATTGGTTATTTGTTGTTAAGCGTCGGCTATGCAATTATTGAATACAAGACAAATGATCATATGCAGCATCGCATCATGAAAAGCGGCCACTACATTTGGATAGACCCGGGGAAATCATTTTCCTTTACCTCCAGGGCAAACACTCCTTCATCATTTGTGTTGCTGCAGCTTAAATAGGTGTCGATCTTTTCAAAATATGCAAACAACGGAAAATCCTATCTTCAAACAAGAATAAACATTCTTCCCAAATCATTTTTTATGTCAATTAAAAGAAGAGATTTTATTAGTCTCTCCGCCATCACTGCAGCTGCGACTGTAGTACCAGGTGTCACTTCCTGCTCCAATGGACAGGCGAAAGAAAAAAAATCCTCTATTGATGAATTACCATCCATGACAGGTGATGTCGTGCCAATTACATTGCAGGAAAGAGAAGCAAGAATAAAAAAAGCACAACGCTTGCTTGACGAAAATAAAATAGAAGCATTGATACTCGATTCAGGCACTTCGCTACTGTATTTTACCGGCATCCGCTGGTGGCCCAGCGAACGGCCCATGGTTGTCATCATTCCTGCAAAAGGAGATGTGCGATATGTGTCCCCGGGCTTTGAAGAAAGTCGCCTCCGTGAGCTGATCAAAATTGGAAAAGATGTTTATGCATGGCAGGAAGATGAAAGCCCTTATAAACAAATAGCGACTGCATTAAAAGATGCAGGCGTCCAATCCGGTAATATTGGCATCGAAGAACGGCTTCGCTTTTTTATTCTTGATGGAGTACGCAAAGAAGCTTCACATTTGAATTATGTAAGTGGTGATCCTGTCACCATGCCCTGCCGCATGATAAAATCACCTGCTGAACTGGCGCTGATGCAAAAAGCAGCTGACATTACATCCTCTGCCATAAAATTCGGCATTGATCAACTGCATGAAGGGATGACCCAGGGTGAACTTTCCTCCACGATTGATGATGCACAAAGAAAATTCGGCGGCCAACCTGATTTCTCCTTGGCCCTTTTTGGTGAATCCTCTGCATTTCCGCATGGCAGCACCAAACCACGAACGTTAAAGAAAGGCGACATCGTTTTGATGGATTGCGGGTGCACTGTAGAAAATTATTCGTCCGATATTACAAGAACGATTGTTTTCGGTGC
>DASYSW010000145.1:0-6758 GCA_036002905.1 Chitinophagaceae bacterium | reverse complement strand
AGCAACTTTCGGTTGATGGGTCAAAAAAGGAATGTTTTTTCAAAAATAAAATAAGTAAATCACAAAGTCGAAGGCATCCCTTCGGGAACACCAAATAACAATCACAAATAGCAAACCAATTGACAGCAACGAGGCCCTTCTTTTAATTTGTGGTTTTTTGGAATTTGATATTTGTAATTTGTATTTTTCCTCCATGTATCGGCAATTCTTCAACTGGCGCATACTCTTTCCGTTTGTGGCAATACTGATCGTAACGGGAACGATATTCTATTCAAAATATCTCGCGAAT
Source organism: Chitinophagaceae bacterium (assembly GCA_036002905.1). Classification (GTDB taxonomy): domain Bacteria; phylum Bacteroidota; class Bacteroidia; order Chitinophagales; family Chitinophagaceae; genus VBAU01. The sequence goes on along the minus strand of DASYSW010000145.1, from coordinate 6,469 downwards.
AAAATCGCAGAAAGGGAAAAACAGAAAGTGGAAGAATGGGTGGAAGCAAGCAACTCCATTCTTAATCCCGGTAACTCAGGAGATACAAGGCTTCCGTTAAAAATAATACAGGATAATGATGATATCCCCATCATCTGGACCGATGAAAAAGACAGCATCGTCGATCACAAAAATCTCGATTCGCAAAAGGTTGTCTCCAACAAAAATTATGTACAGGAAAAACTCAAAAGCTTAAAAGGGATCAACGACCCGATCATTTGGAAAGATCCTTTGGATTCAACCCGCTATAATAAATACTATTATGGGCACACTCGGTTGCTCAGTGAAGTACAATATTATCCCCTCGTACAGTTATTTATTGTGGGTCTTTTTATTATTGTCACAGTTTTCTCACTCAGAAACCGTTATCGTGCCGTACAAAACCAGGTTTGGGCGGGCATGGCAAAGGAAACAGCGCATCAGCTTGGTACTCCCGTCTCGTCCCTGGAAGGTTGGGTAGAAATGCTCAAGCAAAGATCGGTCGACGAAAAAATCGTCCGTGAACTGGAGAAAGATGTTGACCGCCTCCGGTTAGTGTCTGATCGTTTTGGAAAGATCGGCAGCAAGCCACAACTGGAGGAGAGTAATATTGTGACGCAAATCGGCAGCATGGTAGAGTACATTCGCAAGCGGGCCGGTGAAAAAGTAAATTTCATTATCAACGCGCATAGTGAACCTGACGTAAAGGCCAAAATCTCGGCCCCGTTGTTTGACTGGGTCATCGAAAATCTTTTAAAGAATGCACTTGATGCGATGGAGGGTCGAGGCTCCATAACAATCGATATCCGCGATACAGGAGACGCCGTAAATATTGATGTGACCGATACCGGCAAAGGGATCAGCAAACAAAATATAAACCGCGTTTTCAGTCCTGGCTTTACTACAAAAAAACGCGGATGGGGCCTGGGGCTCAGCCTGTCAAAACGAATTATTGATCAGTATCACAAGGGAGAAATTTTTGTGAAGTTCTCCGAACCGGGAAAAGGGACGACATTCAGGGTTGTTTTGAAAAAATAAAAGCCAGTCGTATCGACTGGCCGTAGTGCGGCGGAAAAGATTCGAACTTTCACAGCCTTTCGGCCGCTACCACCTCAAAGTAGTGCGTCTACCAGTTTCGCCACCGCCGCAGGGGCTGCAAATTTAACAGATAAGGCCAGTTTACACGGTTTTTTGCTAACATAATTAAAAAATTCCGTGAGAATCTGTGAAGTCAGGCCGGTCCAACAAAGCGAATAATTGCTCAAAGATTCCCGAATTTTCAATAACATAAGTCTCCAAACCAATCGATGTAAATGCTAATAACAAAATCACCGTTTCGACCTTCACAACGGATCATAATGCTTACCTTTGCCGCTCGAAAAATTTAAGGATGATAAGTGTAAAAAATGTGACTCTTTCATTTGGAAAAAGAGTTTTGTTCGATGAAGTCAACCTCAATTTCACCAAAGGAAATTGTTACGGTGTCATTGGTGCAAATGGTGCTGGCAAATCGACTTTCCTGAAGATTCTCAGCGGAGAGATCGAACCTAATAAAGGAACAATTGAAATAACTCCAGGTGAAAGAATGGCGGTGTTGAAACAAAATCAATTTGAGTTTGATGAATTTTCCGTTTTAAACACTGTGTTAAAGGGTCATGATAAGTTGTGGAACGTAATGCATGAACGTGAAAAAATTTATGCTAAGGAAAATTTTTCTGAAGAAGATGGAATGGCGGCTGCACACCTAGAAGCGGAATTTGGTGAAATGGGAGGCTATGAAGCAGAAAGCGACGCTGGTAGTTTGCTCAATAGCCTGGGCGTTCATGATTCCTTTCATCAAAGCCTGATGAAAGATATTCCCTCAAATCTTAAGTTGCGGGTCCTGCTTGCCCAGGCATTGTTTGGCAATCCCGACGTTTTGTTACTTGATGAGCCTACCAATGGTTTGGACATTGAAACCATTAGTTGGCTGGAAAACTTTTTAGCCGATTATGAAAATATTGTCCTGGTTGTGAGTCACGATCGTCACTTCCTCGATGGTGTCTGTACCCACGTAGCTGACGTGGACAGGCAGAAAATAAAAATCTTTACGGGCAACTATACTTTTTGGTATGAATCTTCGCAGTTGATGGCAAGGCAGCTAAGTGATAAAAATAAAAAGGTAGAAGAAAAGAGACAGGCATTGCTTGACTTTATTGCACGGTTTAGCGCGAATGCTTCCAAATCAAGACAGGCAACGGCAAGAAAAAAAGCGCTCGAAAAACTAACGATCGAAGAGATAGAACCCAGTAACAGGAAGTATCCGGGAATTATTTTCACTCCGCAACGAGAAGTGGGAAATCAAATTTTGAATGTTGAGAAACTGAATAAATCTGTTGATGGCCGTGTACTTTTCGATAACGTCTCGTTTACAGTGAATAAAGGAGATAAGATCGCATTTTACAGCAGGAATCCGCTGGCGATAACAAATTTCTTTGAGATTATTACTGGTGAGACAAATGCAGATAGCGGAAATTATGAATGGGGAACAACTGTTACGACAGCTTATCTGCCATTAGAGAACAGTAAATTTTTTAATGAGAACCTTACTTTGATTGACTGGCTGCGGCAATGGGTGCCCACGTACATTACGGATGTGGACGAGCCGTTCCTTCGTGGATTTTTAGGAAAGATGCTTTTTAGTGGTGATGACGTAATGAAAAAAACGAAAGTGCTGAGTGGTGGTGAAAAAGTTCGATGTATGATCAGTCGCATGATGTTGCAAAATCCAAATTGCGTCATTCTCGATCAACCGACCAATCACCTCGATCTCGAAAGTATTCAAAGCTTTAATGAAAGCGCCGTAAACTTTAGAGGCATTGTACTCCTGTCCTCTCATGACCACACGTTTATGGAAACAGTTGCCAATCGCGTGATCGAATTAACACCCAACGGTGGCATTGACAGGCTGATGGAATTTGATGAGTATCTTGAAGACAAACGGGTCCACCAGTTGAGAGAAGAAATGTACGGGCAAATGATGGAGGCGAAATAAAGTCTTGTTTTAAATAATAAAGAAAAATGCCGCATATCAAATGAGATGTTTTTATTATCAGTCTTTACTTTACCATTATTTACTCGTGAAGTAAATCAGCAGGCAGATCAGGATGGTAAATAAAATTATGACGACAACTTTATATCGATCCCACAAAAAAGCTTTTTCCCGGGCCCTTAAAAAAGTTCTTGTGCGACGCAAAGATGTTTCATCATCAGCCAGGCTTTCAAGTCGCTGGGTCAGTTTCCCCACAAATTTAATAGTCAGAGGCTGCATAGCTGATAAGGTCGAGGCTACGATCTGCCTGTTTATTTCGGGTTCATTAAAATGCTTCAGGCTTTTGATGGTGTCTGTTGAAAGCAGTTCATCGATGTAATCCGAAAGTCCTTCTTTGTTCATCCTGTGCACATCAAGTCTTGAAACATATCGTTCCAATTCAAGAACAAGTTTTAAAATAGAAACAGGGGTGATGATCTCCGCCGTTCTTCTTTTACCAATACTTTGATTATACCAGCGCTGCTGCAGATAATTTTCTTTTTTCACCGGGTTGGTTAATACTTCGTATGCTTCTTTAATTTCATTGAATTGCACTTCTGCATATTTATCGTTTGGGTTCTTATCCGGGTGATAGATCAGCGCGAGCCGTCGGAAGGCTTGTTTGATCTCAGCTAAAGTTGAATGGGGTTCTATTTGCAGAATCTGATAATAATCTTTCAGCATAGCAGGTTGCGAAGATACCAGCTAACTAAAGCCCAGTTACTTTTTTACTAAAAAAATGATCACCTGGCTAACCGTAAATCCAAGTGTAAAGAAGAAAACCGTAAGAACGAGCAACTGGGACATTATGGCGCTATCGGGAACGTCCTTCGGCACGGCATAAAATTTACGGTATAGATTAAGAATAGCTTTCATGAGAATATAAAAATACTACCTGCTTACATAAAATGCAAAATTTTTGATTTCCTATTGAAAATTTTGTTAACCCCTGTTTCTTAAGCTAATCTTCACATAAGAAAATGTAAAAACGTGTCGAGCAAATTAAGCTGGCAGGATATTCGTTCGTCTAATGTGATGATCAAATTTTTACAAACCAGTTTAATGAAAACCACATGAAACGTATCTTGAAAATAAGTGGAATGACATTTTTAGTAATGTTGTTCTGCGCTACTCGCACACCAGTGTCGGCCCAGGAACCGATGCCGAGTGTGACCTATCAAACTTTCTACGATGATCTGAGCCCATACGGGGACTGGATCGACTATCCTGAATATGGTTACGTCTGGCATCCACGCATGGCTGACTTTCGTCCATACAGCACAGGTGGACACTGGGTTTGGACCGATGAGTACCAGTGGATGTGGGTCTCCGATTACAATTGGGGCTGGGCTCCTTTCCACTATGGACGTTGGCTTTACGATGATTTTGTTGGATGGGTTTGGGTACCAGGCTATGAATGGTCGCCAGCCTGGGTAGAATGGCGTACCGGCGGTGATTATTATGGTTGGGCTCCACTTGGACCGGGCATAAATATTAATTTGAACTTTTCGTTCGGCCGATATTCTCCGCCTTATGATTACTGGTCATTTGTGCCAAGGAATTACATCCTGTCTCCAAGGGTTTATGATTATTGTGTGCCACAAAGCAGGAATACAGTTATTATCAACAACACCACTATCATCAACAACTATCGCAAGACGAATAATGTGTTTGTAACTGGTCCGGAGAGACGTGAAGTGGAAAGATATACTGGAAGAGTTAATGCATTTCAGTTACGCGAGTCAAGAAATCCGGGTCGAACAGAAATTAGAAGAAACACAGTGGATGTGTTTAGACCCCAGGTTCAACAGAGCAATCAAAGGAATTTCGCCCCGCGTAATTTCGAAAGATATGACAAGCAAAACGGTAATGTGTTCCAACAAAGGAACCAGGAGATAGTGAATAACGAACGGAAAAATGAAATTGACAGGAGGAACAATCAAATTAATGACAGGATGGACCAACGAAATAATGACAACAACGATATGGTACGTCGGCAAGCGCAAATGAAACGTCTGCAGGACATCCAGCGTCAACAACAACAGCAAAGAAGTGAGCAACGAGATAACCAATTCGACCGTCGTGACCAGGAAATGAACAGGCAAAACGAAATGCGCAGGCAACAAGAGCAAAGAAATATTGAACAACAGCAGCAGCAAAACCGTAATGCGTTCGAACGCCGTCAGAATGAAATGAGGCAACAACAAGAGGCGCAACGTCAGCAACAGCAGGAGCAAAAGAATTTTGAAAGGAGACAAAACGAAATGAGACAGTATGAGAATCAAAGAGTGCAGCAGATGAGACAACAGCAGCAACAGCAGCAGTCCGAGCAGCGAAGGCAATGGAATCCACAAAGAGAAAATAATGGATCCGAAAGAAGGCAAGAATTCGATAGGTCGAATCAGCAGAGACAAAATTCCTTCCAGCAGAGACAGTCACGGAATGGCGGCCAGGGACAAGGCAATGGCAATGGAAGAGGTCACGGACAGCACGATTAAAAAAAAGCGTTTTTAAATAAATAAGGGCCTCTCTCGGGGCCCTTCATTATTCAAGCAGGTTAATAAGTAATCACGCCGATTACCTACTGCGTTATTTAAGATATTTTCCAAAAAATTCGAGGGTCCTTTGCCACGCGAGTTTTGCCGCCGCCTCGTTGTACCGCGTGGGAGCGGTGTCATTGTGAAAGGCGTGATTCACGCCATCATACATGTATAATTCATAAGTCGTGCCGGCCTTTTTTAACGCCTCCTCGTATGCGGCAATGCCTGCATCGATACGTTCATCCAACCCTGCATAGTGCAGTTGCACTGCGGCTTTTATTTTGGAAACATCTGCGGCAGCAGGCTGTCGTCCGTAAAAGGCGACCGCCGCCTTCAACGATGGAACGTTAACGGCCAAATCATTCGACATGCCTCCACCCCAGCAAAAACCTACACATCCCCACTTGCCATTACAATCCTTTCGGGTGGGCAAATAATCAAAAGCCTTTATAAAATTTTGAAGCGTTTCAGCAGCATCCAACTGTTGAAATTTTGCTCGGGCATCATCCTCATTAGGCGGTGTGCCGCCCAGAGGTGAAAGAGCATTTGGAGCAATGGAAAGGTATCCAGCGTTGGCAGCTCGTCGCGTTACGTCCTCAATGTGCGCATTAAGACCCCGGTTTTCGTGAATGACTACAACAGTAGCATACTTCTTTTCCTCTTTTGGCCTTGCAACGTACGCCTGCATGTCGGTTTTACTGCCAGGATAAGTTATGCGCTCTGTAAAAAGATCTTCCTCGTTAGTAATGGCACCCTTTGAATAATTTATTTCGAGCAGGGGTAATACCGCCATTGCGGCCGCAGAACTGCCGGTAAGCAGTGTCAATCGTTGTAAAAATTC
>DASYSW010000144.1:0-2916 GCA_036002905.1 Chitinophagaceae bacterium | reverse complement strand
AATTTTCCTTGATCACTTTATCTATTTCTATGTCGAGGTTTTCCAAGGTTTTCCCGACAGCCAGCGTAAACAGGGAGATCACTTTTTCAATTTTGTGAATGTGATGGTTTGTTAGTTTTCGTGGCGAGTCTGACATTATCTCCAATAGCCCGATCAACCCATCTTCTCGTAATGGACAAAGAATAAGACTTCTGACTCCTAGTTCATGATACTGTTTAAGCGCTTCAGATTCGATGATATTTTTCTTATCAAGTTCTTCATAGACCACCGGCTGATCATAATCTTTAAGAAGGTCTTTGAAGCTCTGACTTGTTTTATTTATCTCTTTGACAGCCCCGGCATGTTTAAAAATGATACTGTTGCAGTTTTCTATGGCTGAGTAGATGTAATGATTGTTCATTTGAAAGAACGGGGTAATACCAACTTTTATGTCCGACATTCCCAAAAGACTTTGCATGGAGGACTGCAACTTTTCATATACTGAAGCATCCGTAAAACTATGAAGACCTAAAAGTTCATTTTTTATTTGAGAGATGATCTCTTGTTCAGTCACGTCGTTGATCTTAATGATCACCAGTCCTTCAAATATGAATTTATCGAGCGGTAACTTTTGTTGTAATTCTTCCAGTGGCATCAAACGGTTTGTCTTTTTGCAGACGGCATTTTCAGGGACCGGGGGCAATTCATCAACAAGGCTAACATCCACAAACCTGGTATCGAGATTTATTTCGAGATACCTGGTTACGTTTGTTACCGGATCGGTATAGGGATAGATCACAAGCGATGAATCCTCGGACTGGTAACCAAAAAATTTTTTGAAAATAAGCCGGTAGGCAAATTGCATTTTCTGGCTATTCATATCGCGGCCAATGGTCTTGTCCGGGATCGCAATCTCACTCGAGCCCGAGCTTAGGAACATATGCTGGAAAAGCCGGGATGAATAAATGGCTTTAAACTTAAAAGGAATTGAAACTGCGTAAAGATTTTCCTTTTCCGATAAAGATGGCGGAAACAAGGTTGCTAATAGCATTTCAATTATTTCTTCATAAGGCCTTGCCAATGAGAGGTCTGAAAAAGGCTGAAGAAGTTCCGGAATAGCTTCAATCTTTTCGATCAGTTCACCGTATAACTTTTGCGCGCCAGGTTTACCCTCGTTTATATTTTTCTTTAAGGTATTTAACAGAGGCTGGAATGATAGCCGGCTATTAAAAAGCTTCTCATCAAAGACAATATTCTTCTTTGTCATGATATTTTTTTAAATGGTCCGGCGTGGAGAACAAATTTACGAAGCAAGTGGTCTGTTTTAAGGCTGAGGACGAATAAGATCCGTCAATATTTTATTTAGCCGGTGAACAGACAAAATCGCCCGGTGAATGGAATGATAAATCATGAAGAGTGTTGATGACTATAGTTCTTTTTGAAATATTTGCAGACGGAAGTCAGACCACAGACCTCACATCGTGGAGTCCTTGCAACACAAATGTATCGTCCGTGCAGAATGAGCCAATGATGGGCTTTGTGTATATACTCTTTTGGGATATTTTTTATTAGTTCTCTTTCGACTGCAAGTGGAGTGGTTGCGGAAGCCGACACCAGACCGATACGTTTACTAACCCTGAACACATGCGTATCCACTGCCATATTTGGCTGCTGATCAATAACCGAAGTAATAACGTTGGCTGTCTTTCGTCCCACCCCGGGTAATTGAACCAATTCCTCAATGGTCATCGGAATTTGGCCATTAAATTTCTCAACGATGGCCTTCGCCATTCCAAGGAGGTGTTTTGTTTTGTTGTTGGGATAAGAGATGCTTTTGATGTAGGGGAATAATTCTTCAAAATTTCCTTTGCTCAGGGCCTGGACATCGGGGTATTTTTCAAATATTGCAGGAGTGGTCATGTTTACACGCTTATCTGTGCACTGGGCAGAAAGAATAACTGCGACCAGCAGTTGGTAAGGGTCATCGTAAATTAATTCTGTCTCTGCTTCGGGATTGTGTTTTTCAAAATAATCAACGACAAATTGGTAGCGTTGCCTGGTAGTCATAAATGCAAAGTAAAGCAACAAGCTGCAGAGGATTTCACTGCACGAAAATTTGGGTTGTCGATAGGGAACGGTTTTACCCGGTCGCTATATGAAACGAGTTTACAAGATTCCGCAGGGAAATAAAAAAGCATCCACCTCAGGCGGATGCCAATCATTTGTTGAGTAGCGATTGAAAAAGCACAAGAATCATCAAAGTCGGTGACAGATTATTTCACCACCTCGTTTTTCTTTCTTGCATAATTCAAAACATTCAAAATAGTACGGGTGCTCGGGGATTTTTTGATCCCGTCCAGCCTTTCTAAGGATGTTTTTAAAACAGCAAGTTTTTCACGCAGGGTCCAGTCCTGCTTTAAAGCACTTTCAATTGCGGTTGTCTGTTCTTCCGAGGTTTCCTTGTATAAATACAAAAGAAGATCCTCTGGGGTGAGATTTGCCATTTGCAAGTGTTAATGTCCAATAATTGTGTTGTCCTGATAGGATATGTGAAACGTCCTACTATATAAACGGTTCTGAAACTCCCTTATTGTATAAAAAGCAAAATCAATTGCCCTGTTTCTCAGGGATTAAGAAAAGGTCCTCATTATCACGCTTCATATAGTACTTTTCCCGTGCGTATTTTTCGAGGGTGGCGGCCGTTTTGAGATTTTCCAGCTCGGTTTTTTCTTTGTTTATCTGGTCGGTATAATACTTCTTACTTTGTTGGAGGTCCCTTAATTCCTGGCGATGGTGCCGCATCGTAAAAACGTCTCTTTCATCAAAAAAAAGCATCCAGACGGCAAAAGCAGCAAACGCGATAATAAATTTATTTCGAAGCCAGGCCGGTAATTGGGTTAGTAGTTTCATCGGCTTATTTTTTATTGTCAAATTTGG
>DASYSW010000143.1:0-10406 GCA_036002905.1 Chitinophagaceae bacterium | reverse complement strand
CCAGGTGGGCAATCTTAACGACAGCAATGCGATGGTCATTAATGAAGCAGGGATAAAAGCATTGAATCAACCTATCTCCAGGGTTGTTGGGGCTACAGTTAACGAAGTGCGGTTTGACACGACCATTTCTTATAAGATCATCGGTGTCGTAAAAGATTTCCCTTATCGTTCCATGCACCAACCCATTGAGCCTTTGTTGCTAAACCCACATCTTCATTTTATTGATAAGATCGCTTACATAAAATTGCCCGTGGGTCATTACGGGGAGAAGATCGCTTCTATTGAAAAGAAATGGAAGGCTGTTTTCCCGGGAACAGGATTTGATCACTGGTTTGTCAACGATGAATTCAATCGAATGTACGTAGCGGAGGGCCGCGTGTCTTCATTAGCCAAAGTATTTGCGGTGCTTGCTATCCTTATCACCGTGCTTGGAGTGTTTGGACTCGCATCATACACAGCTGAACAACGAACCAAAGAGATTGGCATAAGAAAAGTCCTTGGCGCCAGTGAGCGACAAGTGGTAAGCCTTTTCCTTAATGTATTTCTGAAGATCATCGCCATTGCATGCGTAGCGGCAATACCGGTGGCCTGGTTTGCTGCTTACAAATGGCTGCAGAATTTTGTATACCGCACATCCATCAATCCAATGGTCTTTGGAATTAGCCTGGTGTTATTACTGGCTATCACTTTGCTAACAGTGAGCTATGAAATATTGAAATCGGTAAGGACAAGCCCTGTGAAGTCGCTGAGGACGGAGTGAATTAACACAGACTGTCATGCCGACGAAGGAGGCATGCATACGCCACTCGATTACTCTTTGTTCAAGATTGTTTGTTACACCTGTACACAGGACTGTCTTCTTATAATTGGTCAGGATGCAGACATAGTATTGGTGCACACTGACGGACACTGAATTGGATAAGGTTATTCGTACAGACTCCTCCCGTCGCTCGGAGTGACAATCATCGGGTTTAAATATTCCTCGTTGCTTTCAAAATACCTTCACTTGCCTTCGCTTGCCTTCACTTCACCATAGCCTGGTAATACTGGCAAACGCTTCGCATCAGGCATAATTCGCATTTTGGCTTAGGACGACAGATCTCTCTTCCAAGAAACGACATGGCCATACCTGCATCCCAGTCTTTTTGCGGAAGAGTTTCCATGATCTGCTTCTCAATTTTCTTTGGATCCGTTCCCGACGCGATACCCAGCCGTGGCGCTACTCGCACCACATGCAAATCAACGATCACTCCTGCAGGTGGTTTCCCAGCTTCCCGTAAGATCACGTTGGCAGACTTTCTGCCGATGCCGGGCAACTCAGTAAGATCTTCCAGCGTGAGCGGGATATTTTTATCTGTCTTTATTTTTTCAGCAATTTCCAATAACCACTTTGTCTTGTTTCTAAAGTTGCGAACCTTGCTGATGTGAGTTTGTAATGTTTTATCGGTTGCTTTCGACAGTGATTTCATATCAGGAAATGCCTTAAACAGGTCAGGTGCAAGTTTGTTTATATTTCTATCGCTGTCCTGCGCCGATAAAACTACCATCACCACCAGTTGGTAAACATTTTTGTATTCAAGTGGGTGTTGTGTGCCTTTGTATTTTTCAAGTAAAGGCTTTATCGCCTTCGGCCAGTTAACATTCGAGGACATGATTCAAGTTTTGGATGATAAATCTACTGATAAACGCGAAACGTCAAACGTGAAAACGCTATAAATAACCTTCGAGTTCCTCCATCATATTCTTACTTCCAATAAATAGTGCGGACCGTTGATGAAGCTCTGTAGGTTGAACATCGAGAATTCTCTCCTTGCCGTTTGTTGCTTTGCCGCCTGCCACTTCGACAATAAATGCAAAAGGATTGCACTCATACAGCAAGCGGAGTTTTCCTTTTGGTTTTTCGATCGTAGGCGGATACATGAAAATTCCGCCCTTGATCAGGTTGCGATGCACGTCAGCCACCATACTGCCAATATAACGTTGCGTATAAGGGCCGCCATTGATCTTTGTTTTTTTCTGGCAACCGTCAATGTATTTTTTGATCCCATCGGTATACTGGAAAAAATTGCCGTGATTGACCGAATAGATCTTTCCATCCGCCGGGCATTTTATATCCGGGTTGCTTAAGCAAAATTCTCCTATGGAAGGATCAAGCGTAAAGCCATTTACTCCCCTTCTTGTTGCATACACAAGCATCGTCGACGAGCCGTATACGATATACCCGGCTGCCACTTGCATTCGACCCTGCTGCAAAAAGTCCTCCCTTGTTGCAATGCTGCCCTTAAGCGTTACACGACGGTACACGCTGAAAATCGTTCCGATTGACACGTTCACGTCAATATTGCCACTGCCATCAAGCGGATCAAACAAGCAGACATATTTTGAATTTTTGCTGACCTCATCATCAAACGCAACAAAATCGTCGATCTCTTCGCTGGCGATACCGGCACAACTGATACCATGATGCAGTACGCCAGTGAGTTGATTATTTGCAAATACATCCAGCTTCTTCACATCTTCACCCTGCACATTTATTTCTCCCACATCACCCAGGATATCCACAAGTCCTGCCTTATTCACTTCAACGTTTATTCTCTTTGCGGCAAGGCCAATATCCCGAAGCAGTCCGCTTAATTCACCCGTGGCCTGGGGAAATTGCCTTAACTGCTGGATGGTAAATTCATCAAGAGTTAAAACTTTTCGGCTGATAATACTCATGGCAGGAATTTAAACCAAAAATAAAGAATTGAATATTGAATATTTTTGCTTCCTTTTAATAAAAATTCTTTTGAATGAAAGTATTCAAATTCGGCGGCGCGTCTGTGAACAGCATTGAAAGAATTAACATGGTTGGCAAGATCCTGGAACAATTGCCCGATGAAAAATTGCTGATTGTAATTTCTGCCATGGGAAAAACAACCAACGCACTTGAAAAAGTGGTAGAGGCCTTTTACAACAGGAAAAAAGAAGAATCCCTGCAATTATTTGAACTGGTAAAAACCCAGCACCTGAACATCGCAAAACAATTACTGGTCACGCATTACCTTGCTTGCGAAGAACAACTAAAAAACTTTTTTACAGAAGCGGAATGGTTACTGCATGACGATTCTCAAAAACCTTATGATTATTATTACGACCAGGTCGTCTGTATTGGTGAATTATTTTCTACCACAATTATTAGTTTTTATCTCAATGAGATCGGGGTAAAAAATAAATGGATCGATGTGCGGGACATAATCCGGACCGATGACAATTTCAGGGACGCTAACATTGATTGGGAGTATACGAATTCTAAAGTATCCGCATCCGTCCTTCCATTGTTTAATGAAACAAATTTCATTTTAACACAGGGTTTCATCGGGGCCACAGATGAAAATGAAAGCACAACCCTTGGAAGGGAGGGCAGCGATTATACAGCTGCTGTTTTTGCCAATATGCTGAATGCGGAAAGTCAAACGATATGGAAGGATGTGAGTTCTGTGATGAATGCAGATCCAAAACAATTTCCCGATGCCCAATCCATCGTTGAATTAAATTACAATGAAGTGATCGAAATGGCGTATTATGGTGCCCAGGTCATTCATCCAAAAACCATAAAACCACTACAGAACAAGAATATTCCGCTTTATGTGAAATGTTTTTTAGACCCTTCTTTACCGGGGACGGTGATCCATAACCACCCAGTGCATCATTTGCCTCCCATCATAGTGAATAAAGAAAAACAGGCCCTGGTTGAAATGAGTTCGAAAGATTTTTCATTTGTGGGAGAACATCACGTCGGTGCGCTTTATCATTTACTGGAGAAATTGAAGATCAAACCCAACCTGACGCAGAATACAGCGATTAGTTTTATTTGCGTGCTCGATGATCGCCCTGAAAAAATTGAAAAACTTGCCTTTGAAGTTTCCGAAATTTTTGACGTCCAGGTAATGAAAGACTTGTCGCTGCTCACCATTCGTCATTACAATAAAGACGTGTTTGAAAAACTGACGCAAGGGAAAACTATTTTGCTCCGGCAGCAAACAACTGATACGATTCAAATGCTGATGCAATGATCAGGCAGAAAGAAGAACTTCTCTTAAAATACTGTTCACTTCGTCGGCCCTGTTCATCACCATCAGGTGGCCGCCCCCCTTGACCAGGTAATCGGCCTGGACATAGCGATAAGGAAGTAAATGGTCATGCGATCCATGTATGTGCACTATCTCAGAAAGCCTCTCCTTATGTGACCAATTAACAATTATATTTAATGACCAGCGAATGAATGCAGGATCGATGTTATTTACATAGCTATAAACAATGGACTTCATTTCTTTATTGCCGGCTCCCATGAACCTGTTCATGATCGTTGCCTGCTTGTATAAAGACGGTGAAATGATCCTGTGTAAACCAATTTTACCGGCCAATTTAAAATACCATGGAAGTTCCCTGGATGAACTCAGGCTGGAAATGATGATCAGCTTTTTGGGTGAAACAATCTTGGCAAGTTCCGACGCCAGCATGCCGCCAAATGAAAGACCGATCAGGATAAATTCTTCATCCTGTTTGATAGCCCGGGCAAATCTTCTTGCATAATCCGGGAAAGTCTCGTTGGCAAGCGGAGTGATCCAATCAAGATAAATAGGCTGATAACCTCTGGGTAATTTTATCTTGTAAAAAGCTCTTCCGTCTGCGCCCAATCCACTAATAAAATATGCCCTCACGAGAAGGATTTATTGTGCCGAGATCTCTATTGACTGTTTCATTTTTTTTGCCACTGCTTTATCATTGAGCAGGGCCGGTTTCCATGGCGGCATCTTTTCTAGCTGTGTGATCAGTGCATCATTAAAATCGTCATCAACTCCTTTGACGACTTTAAAATTTACAGGCACGCCGTCAGAATCAACAATAAACTCAACCTGTACAAAAGCCTTCTGCATTGACCCCGGTAAATAAGCAACCATTTCTTTGCCAAGTTGCTGCAGGTATCCAAGAAAAGCTTGTCCCCCGCCTGGAAATTCAGGCCATTGATGAACCACATCAGCCAGGTTGGAAATCTCTCTTGTGCGATGCGGCACAGCTTTGTGACCAAGTCTCTGTCTTTCTTCCGCGATCGGTTTGCGTGTAATTCCGTCCACCACGTAATCTCCTTTTTCGTTTGTCATGACCACCGGCAATTGCCTGTATTTTTCAAAATAGTCAAAAGCGTCCTCAAGCCTGAGAGCAAATTGCTTTAGTGAAGGATCATCTTTTGATAATTTACTGAGAAAATCAGCACTTCTTTTCACATTATAGCGAATCGGGAAAATGTGTACCGGTATAAAGTCTTGCCCCGCACTTTTTGCCTGAGCCGCTAAAATATACAACTCATCAATTTGACCATCGGTTATCGGGATACATCCTACCGTCACACAGCTTCCGTGAATGTAGATGTCACCACCTGGTTGCAAAGAATCGCTCAGGATCCTGTCTGAAACATTCGGGTAGTTGAGTCCCAATGAAAGATAATAGTTGCTTTTAGGATTGAATTCATTGATGTAGTAAAAACCTTCTGGCACCTGGAAATCTCCCGCCATTCTTTTTGGACCCAACGTTCCCGCCAATGCACAGATCTTATAAGTTTTGAAAAGTTGGAAAGGATCTTTAATGTCATTCTTAACCCAAACCTCTAATTGACTATCATATTTAAATGAACGTATATAGATATATTTTGCCGGCCAAACCAGTTTTTTGGCTGCAAATTGTTTTTGCAAAGTATCTTCTTTGCGCGCCATGGCTTCTGCAGGGCGGGGTAATGTTTTCTGATATTCAAGAAACGAAGTGGACACGGCCGCGAATGAGGTGCCGTTCTTCTGCGCAGAAACGCTTAGTAAAAAGCTACAGAATAAGATGAGTGTCCATAGGTTTTTCATGACGGAATATTTATCCATTTTAAAAACGTAATCGGTCGGTGTTAAGTATTAAAAAATGTAAACGATTTGTAAAGATAATTAATTCACGTCAAGGCCTCCCGGTTACGAGTTATTGGTATCTTAAATTTTGTCCACAGCTGTGTATAGCTAAGGCTCCTCAATTAAAGAGCTGGCGCGGAATTCAAAGATTCCCCCTGGCAGCCTGCTCCCTTTCTATTGCCTCAAACAAAGCTTTGAAATTTCCTTTTCCAAAACTCTTGGCTCCCTTTCTTTGGATGATCTCGAAAAATAATGTCGGCCGATCCTCAACCGGCTTGCTGAACAGCTGCAATAAATAACCTTCATTGTCCCTGTCAACCAATATACCCAACTCTTTCAGTGGTCCCAGGTCTTCATCGATGTTTCCCACCCGATCCAAGAGGTCATCATAATACGTTGTCGGAACCCGTAAGAACTCCACTCCCCGGCTTATCAGGTCGCGGACAGTTGATACAATATCATTTGTGGCCAGGGCAATGTGTTGCACTCCTTCGCCATTGTAAAATTCAAGATACTCTTCCACCTGGCTCTTCTTTTTTCCTTCAGCAGGCTCATTAATTGGAAATTTTACAAACCCGTTTCCATTGCTCATCACTTTACTCATCAATGCCGAATATTCCGTTGAGATATCCTCATCGTCGAATGTCAGGATATTTTTAAACCCCATCACCTCTTCATAAAATTTTACCCACCGGTTCATCTGGTTCCATCCTACATTTCCAACACAATGATCGACGTGCAACAACCCCGTTTCATTTGTCTTAAAATGCGGCAGGTCCCATTTCTGGTATCCGGGTAAAAAAATGCCTTTGTAACTTTTCCTTTCTATAAATGTGTGTACTGTATCGCCGTATAAGTGGATCCCGCTCAATGCTACTTCTCCCTGATCATCGGTTAAAATGATAGGCTCCATGTAAGATCGCGCGCCGCGACTTGTTGTTTCCTTCCATGCTTTTCGCGCATCATCGACCAATAGAGCCAACACTTTCACACCGTCACCGTGTTTGTTCACGTGCTCTGCAATGGGCGTATTTGCTTTTAACGGTGTCGTCAAAACAAACGTCAATTTATTTTGTCTTACTGCATAACTGGCTCTCTCCTTCACCCCTGTCTCAGGACCTTCGTAGGCCAGGGGTTGAAAGCCAAATGCCGTGATATAATAATGTGCCGCCTGCTTCGCATTTCCTACATAAAATTCAATATGATCAGTTCCAAGCAGGGGCAGGAAATCTGTTTGTAAGCCTAATTTATTTTCAGTAGTTATACCCGAAGACATACTGGATAGTTTATTGTTGTGGTTTGTATTCTGTACCGGACTCAAAGCTTTCTCAACTTCTCTTACGTCGCATTCTTGTACGTTCTTTAGTTCATTCAACTAATTCAACCAGAGTAATACGATCGCTTTTTTGATCAGAGAAAACCATCTATTACTCCCCTTCAGGGGAAGGGGGCGACATCATCGCCAACATTTCCATCAGCAGAAAGAAATGATTGCGGGAATCGGGAAATATCTTATGGGGATAATCGGGACGCATTTTGCAATAAAAGTACAAAACATCCAGTTTTTTCGAAATCTGTAATTACCGAAGAGGGACCGCATCAAAATACCGGTCAACTGATTCCGGATCTGCAAAAAAATGCCTTCCTGATACGATCTTTCCATTTTCAATCGTCCATAAAACGGTAGCATAGTGGTCGATGTTTATGCCATCTTCACGATTTGTTTTGATGTGCTGGGACTCTATGAAATAATTGTCCTTTTCTGCAACGATCAGCTTCTCAATAGAGGGTTTTGATTTACTCATAATGCCTCCCATCGTATCGAAAAACCTGATCACTTCATCGATCCCGTTTTTGATCCCGGCGAGTTTATGCCGTCCTTTAAAATACCATACTACGTTGGCGGCCATAACCCCCTTTACACCATCAAGGTCACGTTTCATATAACTGTCGAAAAACTTGTTGATAATATCCTGATTTGTCATATAGCAATACATTTAAAAGTTCAAAAATTCTTTTACTGTGAAATAAAAACAATAGTCCTGCCAATATGGCGATTTTTTTTGCTTTGGAACAAGGCTTGTTATCTTGCGACTGAATTTAAAATAAACTATTACACATGATCCAGGAAACAGGAACCATTTCCATTAATACGGAGAATATTTTTCCCATTATTAAAAAATTTTTGTACTCCGATCACGAGATCTTCCTGAGGGAGTTGGTGAGTAATGCCGTGGACGCCAGCCAAAAAATAAAAAGGCTTGGTTCATTAGGTCACTACAGCCAGGAGCTCGGGGATTTGCGTGTCAGGATAGCCGTGGATGCGAAAGCAAAAACGATCACGGTTTCCGATAGCGGGATTGGAATGACTGCCGAAGAGATCAAAAAATATATAAACCAGATTGCTTTTTCCGGCGCCACCGAGTTCATGGAAAAGTTTAAAGAGGCCCAGGATGCCAATGAGATCATTGGCCGTTTTGGTCTCGGGTTTTATTCAGCCTTCATGGTGGCCGATAAGGTTGAGATACAAACTTTATCCTACCAGGATGGAGCGGAACCGGCCAGGTGGATCTGTGATGGTAGCACCTCCTTTGAGATCACTGAAGGTACCCGTACCGAAAGGGGCACAGACGTTATCCTCTATATCAATGAAGACTCGGAGGAATTTTTGGAGGAGCATCGTATCAGTGAAATATTGAACAAGTATGCAAAGTTCCTGCCCGTACCCATACAATTTGGAACAAAGAAAGAATCGATACCGGATGGAGAAGATGAAGATGGAAAGCCAAAATATAAAACTGTCGAAGTCGACAACATCATCAACAATAGTCATCCTATTTGGACAAAGGCTCCTGCCGACCTCAAAGATGAAGACTATCTTGATTTCTATCGTGAGTTATATCCTTTCTCGGAAGAACCGTTATTCTGGATCCATTTGAATGTTGACTTTCCATTTCATCTTACCGGCGTATTGTATTTTCCAAAACTGAAAAATGATTTTGAGATCCAGAAGAACAAGATCAAACTTTTCAGCCGGCAGGTTTTTATCACTGACGAAGTAAAGGACATTGTTCCCGAATTTTTAATGTTGCTTCACGGTGTCATTGACTCACCGGATATTCCGCTGAATGTGAGCCGTTCCTTTTTACAGGCTGACAGCAATGTAAAAAAGATAAATAGCTATATCTCAAGGAAGGTTGCCGACAGGCTGCAGGAGTTGTTTAAGAAAGATCGCAAGGCCTACGAAGAAAAATGGAATGACATTGGCCTGTTTGTAAAATTCGGCGCCATCTCCGATGAAAAATTTTATGAAAAAGCAAAAGATTTCTTACTGCTGACCAATACAAATAATGAACACTACACGCTGGAAGAATACAAGAATAAGGTAAAAGATTTTCAAACAGACAAGGATGGCAATCTTGTCTATCTCTACAGTTTTGACGCGGAACGGCAGCACAGTTACGTACAGGCTGCCAATAAAAGGGATTATGATGTTCTGCTGATGAATTCCCCGATCGATACGCACTTCATACATCATCTTGAAATGAAGCTGGAAAAAACTTCTCTGAAAAGAGTGGATGCCGATGTGCTGGATAAGCTTATTGTAAAGGACGATGCAGCCAAACACTCACTATCGGAAGATGAAACAAAAAAACTTAAGGACATATTTGACAAAGCCATCAACAACTCAAGTATGAAAGTAGAAATCGAGAACCAGTCTGCAGAGGCGATGCCGGTGACTATAACGATGGAAGAATGGATGAGGAGGATGAAGGAGATGTCGAAATTAGGCGGCGGTATGAATTTTTATGGATCAATGCCCGATAGCTATAAGGTATCAGTCAACGCCAACCATACCCTTATTTCGAAAATTTTGCAGGCAGACGAAACGAAGCAGGCTAAAATTGCCAAACAGGCTTTTGATCTTGCATTGCTTGCACAGGGCATGCTGAAAGGTGCTGATCTGACGGCCTTTGTCGAAAGAAGTGTGGAGATCATCTAGCCACGTCAATACTCTTGATCTTTGAACAATCGCACTTCAAGTCCAAAGGTTCCTTCCCGGATTGAGTTGTACCCTGCAAACAGGCCGAAGGTTTGGTTGATGTTAAATAAAAGAAGCCCTCCGACCCCAGCTACTGATTTTTGATCTATGTATCTGTGATATCCCCCCGAAGGAGCGTTATCATCTCTTATATTTTGATATTGCTTTTTCTGTCCAAATGAAAACTCTGCTGAAATACTGAATCTGTCACTTAACACCCTTGTGTAACCAATGTCCCAGGTATAAAAGACCCAACCCGAGCCAATTGCAGTGTCCCCAAACGCTAACTCCTTTTTTTCGCCCAACATATCGTTAAATAAGGTGTAGCTAAACCCAATCGAAGGAGCATTCTTGTCGATGTAATATTTAACAGCCAGCATTGGGGCCTTGGAGGTCGACAACCCCAGATCGAAGCCAAACCCTCTTTGTGCAGA
>DASYSW010000142.1:0-4497 GCA_036002905.1 Chitinophagaceae bacterium | reverse complement strand
ATCCGGTTCTTCAGCAGTAGAGTCTTGCCGATAAATTTCTTCAACTTACGGGCCGAGATAATGAGCCGACCCCTTCTTGCGAGCAATTGCGTATAAGAATTCGTTTCTTCCAGTAATTTTTCTGTTTGGTCAGAATAGTAGTCAAGCGTAACAGATTGTGATACGTTTAGCATGATCATTCGCAACATTTCCGGGTTGTCGCTTTTGATCTCAACTTTATTATGACTAATCCTGTTTTCAGGCGCGTTTGTTTCCACAATAAGTTCATCATTAAAATCAGGAGTGAAGAAATTCCTGCAATATGACTGGAGAACTCCAAAGAACGATGAAATCTCATCGGGTTTATAATTGAAAAAGCTGACGACGCCGTACCTGAAGATATACAAATATTGGCCGGAATTCATTTCATAAAACAATTCACTGGCATCTTTGTAAAGAAGGTTGCCCGTGATCGCCTGCCTGAGATTCTTTATGTCGATAAAATCAGCAGCCTGATATGAAACAACTTTGTTTACGTTCATCACAGTAAAAGTACAGAGAAGCTAAATATGGGATCATCGAGGCCAGGTCCTATGTGTTCCTATGTTTCTGCTGTGCCTATGTGGCGATTTTTTTTTACAACCAGGTTCATTCACGACATAGACACATAGATACACATAGAATTAGCGATTTTATTTCCTGGTTTTCCCCGTCGGTTTCACAATTTCATTATAAGCCGACAGCAGCGCTTCCATCAAAACTTCCCTTGCAACACTGTTGAGTGCAAAAGTTGTCGCTCCCTTTTCTCCCCATTTATTTGGGACTGGGTAGATGTTTGCCTTATCGATTTTGCAAAAGAGTTTTTGTTCAGCAGGCGTCAAAAAAATGTTTGCAGTATTATCTTTTTCGAGATAGGTGGTGAACATTCGCTTCCCAGTGATTTTAAACCCTTTCCGTTCGAAATGGGGAACTTGCTCCGTGTGCGGAAACGAGAGAGCCATGGCCTGGAATGCTTTCATATCGATCATTGGTTAATTGACTTTAATTCCTCAATAAAACTAAAGCAGATTACGTCAATAGAGATGCCACCAGACTTAATTTGACTGAGGCATTTTTTTGACACACCATTTTTTAAATCTTCGATATCATTACCGGTGAGACGATGAAGATTTCTCGTGATCTTGTCCGCGGGCCAGTCCCACCACTTGAGCTCCATTAATACCTTTGTTTCTTCATCCGAAAATCTTTTTCTTATTTCTTTCGCCGGATTGCCGCCGACGATGGAATATGGATCTACGTTTTTCGTAACAGTAGAATTTGTAGCTATTATGGCGCCGTCTCAAATTTTGACTCCTGGCATTATGATGCTTTTATGCCCGATCCAAACATCATTACCGATTATTGTATCTCCCTTCACAGGGTAAGCCCTGTTCACCATTGCATTTTGCCAGTCATTGCCAAAGATCGCAAACGGATATGCCGCCACTGCATTCACTAAATGATTCCCACCATTCATAATAAATGTCACGTCCGAGGCTATCATGCAAAACTTGCCAATGATTAATTTATCGCGGATGAAATCAAAATGGTATTTGACATTCTTTTCAAAATTCCCCGCACTTTCAAAATCATCGTAGCAAGTGTAGTCACCCACCTGGATGTTTGGATTTGTAACGATGTTTTTTAAGAAACAAAGTCGATCATAATTGGGGCAACGGGAACGCAACATCTTTGTCGGGTGCCATATTTTTTGTTTTTAACTCTTTAAAAATAGGCAACATTCAGCTACGTTTAATTGAGCAAGGAAGCAGCCCGTTTACCCCTATGCTACTCCGAATTATCTTATTTTAGTAGTGTGAACCAAAACCGTGGATATGCTTCTTTCCGTTGCTGAAAATATCCTCTATTTTATTTCAGGATTTGGAGTTCTGCAGGCTATCCTCCTGGCTGGTCTCATCTATTTTCACCCAAAAAGCGACAGGTCGGTTAATAAGTTCTTTGCTCTTTATATTTTCTTTACTTCAGCCGTCATGACCATGCCATACCTGATCGATGCCATCGGGTGGAAACACAGCTGGGTCATCATGCCGCTTCCTCTTTTTCCCGGCCCCTTCCTATACTTTTATCTTCTGAGTTTCAAAGAAACGATCACTTTAAAAAAAGCATGGCCGCATTTCATTCCCGCCCTTGCTTTTTTTGTCTTTACATATTTTAACCTCTCTCGGCTCGCTGAATTATATCCCGACTCGAAGAAAATTCCGGTCGAAGGTCTGAAAAGATACACCACCCTTGGTATCTTACTTTTTCGAAATGTGGTACAGTTTACTTATTATTTTCTTTCACGCAAAGCACTAAATTCTTACCAACGATCTATTCAGAATTTATTTTCGGAAACGAGCCGTATTGATCTTCAATGGGCACGGTATCTTGTCAACGGTTATATTATTCTTATATCTGCTTTCCTTATCTTGTTCCCACTCGTGCTTCGCTTTCCTGATTATTTCACCTCATTGCTGCTTGTTAATATGGCTATTGCCACCCCTTATATTTATGGTGCTTCTTATAAAGGGATCATGCAGCCTACTATCTGGCAGGTTCAGCCAACCATCAAAAAGCAAAAGCTGGAGGAAGAAATTCACGAGATCGAGACAAAAAATTTGAATAATAATGGTGAAGGCCCTCAAACCTCAAAACAAAGACTGCCCGATGACAAGATCAGCGAGATCGCGAGGAAAGTTATTGAAATGATGGAGCAAGAAAAGTTATACCAGGAGCCTGAACTCACTCTTCAACAATTATCGGATAAACTTCAATTCCCCTATTACCTGGTATCACAAGCGATAAATGAGGGCATGAAAAAAAGCTTTTATGATCTCATCAATAGCTACCGCATTGAAGAAGCGAAACGTTTATTGCTGGATCCAAAAAATATAAATTATACTGTTCTTTCAGTTGGCTTTGAGGCAGGATTTAATTCAAAAACGACCTTCAATACCGTGTTTAAAAAGTTCACAGGGCTAACACCGACCGAGTATCGGGATAAACAAAGTATCAACGTTGCTGTTTAGCCAGCAACCATTTGTATAAGCAACCTGGCTAAAATGATTTTTTTTCTGTCCATTTCTGAAATTATCCTTTTGTTCATTTCGTGGTTTGGGATATTGCAAGGTGTGGGGCATTATCTTCAGGGATATCGATATTTGCAAAGGACCCGAAAAGTTCAACAAGCCCGTTTTCTTAGCACTTGGAAAATTTGATTTTTTAACCGGCCCCGTTGAATTGTGGAACGATCGAAAAAAATGTTTTAAGGATATCGCCATCAGGGTATTTGAAAAAAGTTCACATAGCCCTCAATTTGAAGAGCCACGTATTTTTGACAACGAGTTGTTGACGTGGCCCTCCAGGAAATTGGGGTACAATACTTCGAAATGATCGTCATTTAGTTCTAAGTATGCCTTAATCATTAATCATGTTACTTACCATTTCAACGCCCTTTATATTATTCATTTCTGCGGCAGGAGTGGTGCAGGGGATCTTATTAGCTGGCGTGTTGTTTTTCCATCCAAGGGCCGACAGAACCGTCACACGTTTTCTTTCTCTGCACATTCTTATGGTAAGCATTTTTATGCTCATGCCGGTATCGCAGTACTTCCTTTCCTGGCAATGTATCGTCCTGCTTATTCCATTTCAATTCCTGATCGGCCCGGCTCTGTACTTATACGTAAGAAGCTTTAAGGAGACAATGAGCGGCCGCAAGGTGTGGCCCCATCTTTTATTGTTTGCCCTCGTCCTGGTCGTGGATACCCAGATATATATCACGTGGACACGAAAATATCCTGCTTCCGGAAGTGTGCCCGGAGAATTGTTGCTCGATCCTGTGTCATACATTCAAATTATTTTGAGAGATATACAAATGCTACTTTACTATTATCTTGCAAGACGGTCTTTGCGCAGCTATCAAAACTCAATTCGACACCTGTATTCGGAAACAAGCAGAATAAATATGGAATGGGTGAGATGGCTGCTGAATGGTTTCCTCCTGCTTATCATTACAGTATTCATTCTTGCGTTTTTCGTCTTTAAATTTCCAGAGATGTTCAGTTTGCTCATCCTGATCAATACACTTATCATCACTCCTTATATATATATCGTAACACTGAAGGGTATTGGCCAACCGACCTTATGGCAGATACAGCCTGGGAGAGGCAAAGAGGAGATCGAGAAGGAAATAGTCAGCGCAGAAGTGATTGATTTATCAAAAAACGAAAACAAAGATCAGTCGTTCATCAGGGGATTAACAGAGGGTAAAACAACAGAGATCATTTCCCGTATTTTGTTGCTGATGGAAAAAGACAAGTTGTACCAGGAGCCTGAGTTGACCCTTCAAACGTTATCTGATAAATTAGGTATTCAGTCATACCAGGTCTCGCACGCCATCAACGACGGATTAAAAAAGAATTTCTACGACCTGGTTAACAACTATCGCGTTGAAGAAGCCAAGCGATTATTGTTAGATTC
>DASYSW010000141.1:0-7916 GCA_036002905.1 Chitinophagaceae bacterium | reverse complement strand
CCTTACAATTTCACCCGGAATATTGTCGTTACACCCATTGCTGCTCTTATTACAGGATTGTTCATCGGGACGCTTGAGATATTGTATTTTAATAAATGGTTCACACAAAAAAGTTTCAGCAAGAAAATTTTATACAAGTCGGCGATCTACCTGGCCATCATTTTATTATTCACGATCATTCTTTCACTCGCGGCCAATTTTGCGGAATTGCGTACGTCCTTCTTTAGCCGGCAGCTTTGGACCAAAGTCTGGGCCTTCTTCTGGCACTACTCCTTTCTAAGTGTCGTACTGTATATAGTTGCCGGTATTCTTGTTTCACAATTTTACACTGAAGTAAGTGAAAACGTCGGTCACGAGTCCCTCAACAATTTCTTCACCGGGAAATATCACCGGCCTATCGAAGAAGAACGAATATACATGTTCCTTGACATGAGATCCTCCACCACCATCGCGGAAAAATTGGGTCATGTTAAGTATTTTGAAATGTTAAGAGAGTATTACAAGGACCTATCAGAGCCGGTCATCAAATACTCAGGGGTAATTTATCAATATGCAGGTGACGAAATGATCGTCTCGTGGGATTTGAAGAAAGGGCTGCAGAGTAATAATTGCATCCGGTGTTTTTTTGCGATGAAAGCCGCCCTCAGTAGACAAGCACCGAAGTATTATGAAAAGTTCAATCTATTGCCTGAATTCAAAGCGGCCTTTCATTGCGGAAAAGTAACTACCGGGGAGATCGGCGTTATAAAAAAAGAGATCGTTTTTACCGGTGACGTACTGAACACAACCGCCCGCATCCAGGGACTTTGCAATCATTATCAGGTTGACATACTTGTTTCGGTCGACCTGGTAAAAAAACTTGACGCTTCATTCCAAATGAAAGCCATGGGAGAAAATGAATTAAGGGGAAAAGATGAAAAAATTGAGTTGTTCACGATCACATCACAATAAATTCCCGATTGAATTAAATCCACTATAGGAAAAATTTGATGTGATCATAAAACTGAAACAATTTTATAAGATTTGGCATCTTTCGACATCGAAATATTTAAATCGCCTCTTTCTTGTTCTACATTTATTAGAGCCTCCTACAAACTCCCGAACACCAAAACCATTCATTAATTTTAAAAATCAGACTGCATGAAAAAGCTAAGCATTCATGTTCTGCTTGTTGCTCTATTGCTCAGCGTAGCAAGCGTCCGCTGTGGCTCAAGTTCAAATCTTCTCAAAAGCGGTTCTTCATTACTGACAAAGCTGGGCGGCGTTCCCAATCTTTCTCAATTCACTAATCTTCTCCAAACCCCCGGACTGGATAAATTGTTGGGAGGAGTTATGAAGAAACCATTTACCCTGCTTGCTCCCACAAATGAAGCCCTGGGTGGAGCGACGAGCTCTCTTGGCGACGTCAGCAAAATAGCAGACCTGGTGAAAAACTTGATTGTTCCCGGTAAAAAGGATGCTGCCAGTCTGATGCAGTCTGGTTTAGCAGCCGCAAGTGGAAAAGCACTTGACCTGTCGGGAGTCAAACTCGGTGACATGATCTCCGACGATAAATTCAATGCTTTCCCGATTGACAAGATACCTGCTCAATAGAAAAAGGAAGAAATACCTATCTGGTTAAGACAGCAGCATGATGCATCGTTCATTATGCTGCTTTATATTCTTGCGTATTACAGGTTTATTGGGATGTTTAGCTAAATTGTAAACCAATTGCTAACATGCCTCCGTTATGATCGTTTATACCACGGCTGATTCCAAAAATGATTTACAGGGAATATTGGACCTGCAAAAACAAAATCTTGCAGCGGGTTTACCATTGGACGAAATACAAAGCCAGGGGTTTGTGACCGTCGATCATTCTTATGAACAACTCCAAAAACTCAACGATTATGAAAAACATGTCATAGCAAAAAAAATGAAAAGGTGGTTGGTTATTTGTTGGCTATGACGAGACAATCGCGATGCGATATACCTGTGTTGGTCCCTATGTTTGAACTATTCGATACCATTTCGTATAACAATAAAAAAATATCGGAGTATAATTATTTAGTAGTAGGACAGGTTTGCATAGACAAAGCGTGGCGCGGGCAAGGTATTCTTGATCATTGCTATGCCGCTTACAAGGAGCATTACCAGGCCAAATATGATTTTGCTATTACCGAAATTGCGGCCGCTAACCTTCGCTCGCTAAATGCACATAAAAGGATCGGCTTTAAAGAAATAAAAATTTATGAGTCGCCGGACAAAACCAAATGGAGCGTTGTACTTTGGGACTGGAAGGAGGATTAATTATTATTGTTCATCACTGCCGCCCTAAACATGAAACTTTTAATTATTTGAAAGTATCGCTGGATAGGCATTTGAAGGGCTTTTATGGCTCAAATGATTTCACGGGCCTGGGAAGATAGTAAGACGGTAAGAGAGCATGCATCCACTTAACGACTTTCCGTCTTTCCGGCGAAAAAGAACGTCTAGGATGCTAGTGATTATTCATTATCGTCACACACCCCTGTCACTGATTACTGATTATTCATTACTCATTCGACTATGAAGAAGATTGTGATCAAAGGCTATTCGACATTCATGCTTCTGTTACTGTGCATGCAATCGCCGGCACAGAAACTTGGCGACGCAGCCGAGCGTTCCGCAAAGCTAACCGAGTGGATGAGGATCAATTTGAATTTGACCGATGAGCAACTTCCGCCGGTACGTGATATCAATCTTAAGTATGCAAAAAAAATGGATGCACTACAAACAAATTCACTCCCAAAAAGTGAAAAGATGAAACAGATCACAGACAACGACAAAGAAAAAGACAAGGAGCTGCAAAGTATATTGACAAATAGTCAATTTCAAACTTACTTATCCAAAAAACAAGAAATAAAAAAGAAGTTTAAGGAAAATCTAAAACAAAGACACCAGGCCGGATAAATCAACTTACGCTATCGTATTAGCGTTACCGTTCCTTTTCGCTCAACAACATTGCCTAAATAAGTCACTCCTTTCATAATCCACACATACATTCCAGTTTCAGGCAATTGACCGTGTATTCTTCCATCCCACCCTTGTAAAAGATTCGTTGTCTCAAAGACGGGTTGGCCCCAGCGATTATAAACTCTGAAATAAAACAATTCCTTTAGACCCGGGGCGACGATATGAAGCACATCATTCCTTCCATCACTATTGGGTGTAAATGCAGTAGGAACATAAATATCCAAATGCTCGAATATTTTTATATTGATCGTGTCCCTGGCTTCACAGCCGTCATCATTTCTAGCGGTCAAGACATAAGTTTGATCTTTCGGCAGGGTAGCAACGGGGTCTGCAATAAAAGCATTGCTCAAAAAATTCCCAGGCGTCCATTCATAGTATGTTCCCCCTGATGCATGTAATTGAACAGGTTGAGTGGCGACAGCGATCGTGTCGTTTCCCGCAAAAGCATGAACCCTGCTGATAGGAATTGTTTTGGCGATGGAATCAGAGGCACAGTCTCCTGCGACAGCCCATAACGTGGTGGTATAGGTACTGTCTAATTCAAAAAAATGTGAGGGGTCCTTTTGCTGTGAAAAACCACCGTCTCCAAAAGCCCACTGCCATTTGTCAACCGAAACGGTGTTTGCCAATGTTGACTGATATTGCACATTACCAAAACAATCTTTGGTAAACGAATAATCGACCACGGGTTTTTCGCCGATA
Organism: Chitinophagaceae bacterium; assembly: GCA_036002905.1. GTDB lineage: Bacteria > Bacteroidota > Bacteroidia > Chitinophagales > Chitinophagaceae > VBAU01. The sequence continues at coordinate 4,220 of DASYSW010000141.1, read as the reverse complement.
TTAAAAATGATCGTGGTATCTGCCCTGCAAACAAATTCTGTTTGCACCGTCAGCGACACGCTATGAGAACCCGTAGTCGAGAATTGCGTCACGGGTTCTTTGTCAATGCTCACCATTCCATTATCGAATCGCCATGTCCACGCACTTGGAATACCTATATCAGCAGTGCTTCGGTCAATAAAATGGATATCGGTATTCGTACACAATGGAGATGCGGTGAAATCCGGTTTGATCGGTGATCCCAGCGTCATCTTTTTAACCAACGTATCGTAGGCGCAGCCTGAAGAGTTTGTGATCGCAAACCTCACTGTGTAGGAACCGGGTGCCCGGTATTGATGAGAGGGGTTTCGTTCGGCGGAAGTAGTGCCATCCCCAAAATCCCAATACCAACTCACGAATGCAAGTGGATCTGTTCCATTACCCGAAGAATAAATTGAGCTGTCAATAAATTGAATGGGTCCTGCGAAACAGGAGTCACCATCAGGTATTGTCTTGATCCTTGTAAGGATTTGGCCAAAATAGAAATACAATCGTCCCCAATCGATATCGTCACCGGCGGGATGCCAGGTAAGTTGAGTGTTCGAACCTGTGAATCCCCAATAAACAATCGGGTTACCACCAAAAACTGTTTGTACCAGGTCATTGATTTTAGAAAGAGCGAGGGCATTATCAATGAAAATTGAAAGTTTTTTTGGAACAGGATCCCAGTCGATAGTGATTAAATGACGAAAGGTAACAATACCGAACGGATCAGTTGAATAATATGGCTCCATTGAGATCGGTCCTGCCAAATTACTGGCTGAGGAATGATCAAGATCGCCATTGATCTGGATAGCGATGTGATCGTACACCGGGTCATTCTGGCTTTCATTTTGAACGGCATCGAAAGTAACGGCCACAGAAGGAACAATACTATTGATCCCGAGGCCGTATAATCCGTCGCTCACATCATTGGGATCTGCCTGGAATACAAAAGCCCCCCCATCCTCTCCTAAATTGTCGATCATGTCCATCGTAAAGCTGGTGTTAAACGGTTTTGAGAGATCAATCTGTTTGTCAAAGAAAGCAGAGCCCTTGTTGACGGCTATAAAATTTTGATTGAAGCGAGGGGCAAACAAAACTCCGCCACAGGTTACCTCAGAAACATTGTCGCCGTGTGTAATAAAAAATCCGGATGCCGGTTGGGCGAAAGAAAAAGTAGCGGTTAGAATTGAGATCGTCAATAAGGTACATGTCTTCAAAGATTTATTCATACATGGTACATATAGTCATTGACTCATAAAGCCGTCGTGGTTAGCAGATCAATCGAATATTAAATAATATAGACCATCGCAGGGGGCAGGATTTTAAATTAATTTACTGAAGCAGCAAAAAAAACGACTCAAGTATGAATTGTTGCAATTAAAATAACATGTGCCAAAGACATCTCCACTTCCCACGTTTTCTTGGACGGCGGTAACATCAACAAAATCTCTTCATTTTTTTAAATACAGCAAGAAACGGGTTTTTACAGACCATGATAAGTGACAATTTTGTTTTGCAATAAATAATAACTTATGCATCGAACAATTGATCCCGCCATCCTGTATTTTGGAACGCCGGTCATCTTGATCAGTACGGTAAATGAAGATGGCTCGTATAACCTCGCCCCTATCTCTTCAGTATTCTGGCTTAGCTGGCGTTGTGTGATTGGAATTGGTACAGCATCAAAAACGGCAGAAAATATTTTGCGAACAAATGAATGTGTCATCAATCTGCCCTCGGCACAGCAGGTAGGAGCTGTAAACAAACTGGCCTTGACAACGGGCCGCAACCCGGTGCCAGAGTACAAACAACAACGAGGTTACCGCTATGAGCGTGATAAATTTCAAATCGCCGGTGTTACACCAACCAGTTCCATCACCGTGCAGGCAGCAGGAGTTTTAGAATGCCCTGTAAACCTGGAAGCAAAACTTGCATCTGTGCACTACATTGCCGATGACAACAATGAACTAAAAAGAAAAATCGCAAGTCTTGAATTAAAAGTAACCCGGGTGAATGTTGAGGAAAATATTTTGATGGATGGATATCGTAACAGGATCGATCCTGACAAATGGCGACCCTTGATCATGAGCTTTCAGCAATTTTATGGGTTAAGCGAAAGACTTTCGCAATCAAGATTGGCAACAATACAGGAAGATTGTTATCGAAATACAGACGTAGCGTCCGCACAGGCGCTTAAAGGCATGCGTCCGGTTGTCCGAATGAATAATGAGTGATCAGCGATGAGTATTCATTCTCATTACTCATTATTCATCACTCATGCTGATCAGGTGTATGGCCACTCTATTCCACTCCCCGCACGCGCATTTCAATGGTGTAAAGAGATTCAGAAGCGGTAATAAACAAGATATTTTTTTTCTTACCACCAAAACAAAGATTGGCTGTCCACTGCGACGGGACTTTGATGTGTTCAATTTTTTTTCCCTCTTTGTCATAAACTGTAACACCATCACCCGTAAGATAAACATTGCCCTCGCTATCCAACGTCATCCCATCTGAACCCTGTTCGCAAAAAAGTTGTTTGTTGGATAAACTTTCGTCAGCATCGATGGTGTACTTGTAGGTTTTGCCAGCTTTGATATCTGCCACATAGAGAAATTTTCCATCGGGCGTGCCGACGATTCCGTTCGGTTGTTCGAGATCATCTGCAACAACAACTGCCTGTTTCTTTCCCTTTCCTAAATAATAAACCTTCTCTCCTTTTATTTCAGGAGATGTTCTGTCCCAATAAGGACGCTGATAATAAGGGTCGGTAAAATAGATGCCACCCTTTAAGTCTTCCCAAAGATCATTAGGGCCATTGAAACGATGACCTTCAAAATCCTTTAGCAATACTGTCACTTTCCCTTTCGGATCTATTGACCACAATTCATCTTTTTCATCCGCGCAAGTCAATAAATTTCCTTTTCGATCAAAATAAGTTCCATTGGAACGACCTGTTTTATTCAAAAAAACAGAAAGCTTTCCCCCGGTATCATATTTCCATATATTATCATTCGGCTGATCAGTAAAGAAAACATTGCCCTGTTTGTCCACTGAAGCTCCCTCTGTAAAGCTGAACTGATCAGATATTTTTTTTAGTACTGCGCCTTTGGCAACGACACTATCTTGTGTTTGCGGACTATTTTTCACAACATTGTTTTTTGTAAATGCAGAAATCATTAAAAGCAAAAGGACGACGGCAAATAATTTTCGAACTTTCATTGCAATATTTTAATCAATAGTTGATCAGACGTTTAACCAAAGGGGCTCTGGAATGAAATTACTCAACAAGAGTGGTGCCTTTTTTTTTGCGATGACAAAAGCTTTCGGCCACCAGGTCTTTGTCGCTTCAAACAAATCCTCATACCGATAATACCTGTCTTCCCCTTTAGATCCAAATTATCATAGGCGTCATGAAGATAACAAAAGCCACCAGACACACAATATTATGGACTGATCATCGCCATATAGATGTAATATTAAAAACTTCGGGAATCAACATTTGAGTCATGCCTTTAGGGGTAAACACTGGCCGCGTTGAACTGTATCCTTAAAACTTGCAGATTTGGCCTATAAAGGCAATATTGTGCAGATGTGTCTTTCATTTCTCGTTTTGACCTCAATAATGCCGTCATGAAGAAATTTATTCTTTCCCTTTCAGTGGTATCAATTTTTCAAACCGGTTTTGGGCAAAAGCAAACACTTGGATTTAATCTGACCATTGGAGAAACTTACTATCAAATAACGCGAGCAGAAACTAACATCACCCAGGAAATCAACAACCAGAAAACCTCCATTGACATGACCGTTTTTGGCAAGATGGCTTACAAAATAACAGGATTCAACGATTCAAGCTATGAAATGAATGCCAATTATCAGGAGCTTTCAATAACCATGAATCTTCCAAATGATGCGATGACTTTTAGTTCGGAAAAAGATGACGAGAATGATCTTGTGTCAATTATGTTAAGTGCTTTGAAGGACAAGCCCTTCTTTATGAAAATGACCACGACCGGCAAAATAGTTGAAATAAAAAATCTCGATAGTCTTTTTGACGGGATGTTTGACAAAGCTCCTCTACTTCCGCCAGAACAAAAACAACAAATGAAGGCACAATTGATGCAAGCATATGGAGAAAGAGCCCTCAAAGGCAGTATGGAGATGGTAACCGCGATCTACCCGGATCGCCCTGTAAA
>DASYSW010000140.1:0-4286 GCA_036002905.1 Chitinophagaceae bacterium | reverse complement strand
TTGTTGCAAGCTCCGGGTCACATAGAAGGTCCATCCCTTCGTGCAATCTTCGTAGCAGTCTTTTCCGGGAACTATGCCTTGATGCGTAAATGTAATTTTGCCCTCCAGGTCATCGCTGAACATTTCGAACATCAGCGTTGTTCCAGTCCATTCGTAGGGATCTTTAAAAAGAGGAAGGTATGCGTCAACGACCCGCCAGATAATTTTTTGGCCCGGAACTGTTTCCGCTACTTCTAGTGTGCAATGCGTTTTTCCGAAGCGCACCGTGAATTGATCACCCACATTACGCGAAGAGCCGGTTACATTCGTCGCCCACCACGCGGAAACATCCGCGATCTTTTTATACGCTTCACTCAAAGGCACATAAGCAAAAGTCAAGCATTGAATATCCTGAGACATAGCTTTATTTTTAGAAATTATAATTACTTCGTTGGCTGCCTGAATACGCGTCTTCCGGTCGTGAGATAGGAAAACAAGCTGGTTTTGATCCAGTGCGTCCATCCGGGATTGCAATCTGCCCAGCATTCACTTTGTGGCGTTAGTCCTTCGTGCGTAAAATCTAACCTGGTTTCATGGCCATGTGACAAACTTTGAAAGACGAGCCGTGTACCTTTCCATTCGGTCTTGTCCCTATACCAGGGCATATAACAGTCGGTAATGTCCCACACCATACGTTGGCCTAAAATGAGTTCAGTTACCGTCATATTGAAAAATGATTCGCCTGTCATGCGGATAACGAATTCATCACCTGGCTTTGATGGCTTTCCTTCTATTGTAACACCCCACCAGTCCGTTACATGGCAGATGCGTTTGATCGTTTCCTCACCGGTTAACGGTACAATAATCGTTGCTTGATAGTCCTGCATATCCTGAGGTTTTAGTGCATTGAATAATCTTTCTTTGATCACCATGTTCCATCCTTCGCTCACGCGTTCATAGCCCTCCTTATCGGGCGTGAGTCCTTCATGAACATAACGGACATTAGTGCCGTGCTGTGTTTCGCTGAGATCGAATACCATCTTCGTATTCGTCCATTCCTGCTGATCAATTTTGAGCCACGGCAGATCGCTTTCCGTCACCAGCCACACGATTCGTTTTCCGGGTTCGAGTTCCACCACGCGCTGTCGTGAAAAATGTTCGCCCGGGTGATGAATGATAAATTCATCGCCGATCTTTAAATTGTTTCCCGAAAAATCTGTTGTCCACCAGGTGGGAATATCAAGAATCTTGGCAAAGACGTCCTGGGGTGACCTGTTTACTTCCATGGTCACCGTAATGGGTTGATTATGCATAATTGTAAGGTTGATTAGTTATACAGGCATTCCTTTTCCTTGATTGATGAGTTGAAGCAGGCTTTCCCCGATATGTTCATCCCACCCAATTTTGCAATCCTTATAGCATTCGGCTTTGGGCGTTAGTCCCATATGCGTAAATTCTATTTGTGTTTGCTTGTCTTTCTTCGATAAATCGAAAACCACGGTTGTACCGTTCCATTCTTTGTTGTTCTCGATCCAGTGCAGGTTGCAATCCTTCACCTTCCAAACGACCTTTTTTCCCGGTATCGATTCGGACACTTCGAAGTCCACATAGGTTTTTCCAAAATCGACCCTAAATGTATCGCCAGCTTCAGCCGATTTTCCCTTTACCTTTTTAGCCCACCATAACTTTACTTGGGCAATTTTCTCGGTCACGGTTTCGGGTGGAGCATCCACCTTTATACTAGTGCAGTAATTTTTACTTTGCATTGGTTAAAAAGTTTTGAAGTTTTTCTTTGATGCAGAAATCGCAAACCTGCTCTAACAGTTCCACTTCATTTTCGAATACAGGTCCGTCATAGGTGAAGGAAATTTGTGTCCCTTTATCTTTTTCGCTGAGTTCATAGATCATCCTCGTACCCGTCCACTCAAATCCATCCGTCTTGCGGATGCTATCGGTCACCAGCCACACGAACTTTTCACCCGGCACAAATTCAACAACTTTACTTTTCGAGTAATGTGCATCCCCGGTGCGAAAAATAAATTCGTCACCCAGTGCACTGGCTTTTCCTTCCATTTCTTCCGGCCAGTACGCCGGGATATTGTCAACCATCAGTTGAAAGACATCTGCAGCTGGCTTCGGCACTTCGATGGAAACCGTGTAGCAGGCTTTGGTATAGTTTTGCCGGGTCATTTTTCCTTCTCCTTTTTAGTAAGCAGGTACTGTAATTTTTTTAGTCGCGAAGTCCAGAAATTATCGAAGAAGTTGATGAAGCTTTGCAGTTCATCGAAGCCATCTTTTTTCAATACGCAATGCCTTTCTCTTCCAATATCCCTGATAGATATAAAGCCCGCGCCATACAGGATCTTGATGTGCTTGGACACGGCAGGACGGCTCATATCGAAATTTTCGGCAAGCGAATTAATGGTCATGCTCTTTTTGGTCAGCATAACAAGCATTTGTCTGCGGCTCGGATCGGCGATGACCTGGAATGCATCGAGTTTATTTGTACTCATGTTTATTTTCATTTATTAGCTTTTCGAGACGGTGGCCACAGGCTTTCCATCCGCCTTCGTGGTTCAGCATATCTTCCAATACAAGGAATCCGTCGTGTTGTATCCGTAACTCTGTCCCCTCATTATTACGAATCAGCGTCCAAACGACCAGTGAATTGAACTGCCGCGACTGATCGGCTGTACTGCCATTCCAGGTATAGGAAAGTTTTGTGAAGGGTGTTACTTCTTTTACCTCGCACTCGACGATGCCATGATAGGTGCTACCAGGTTTAGGGTCGAAAGTGAACTGGAATTTATGTCCCTTGATAGGTTGAAAGTTAGTTTTCATCAGCCATTGCTCGATCAGTTCGGGTTTGGTTAAATACTCCCAAACTTCTTCCGGGCTTTGAGCGAATTGCCAGCTTTGCGTAATTGCCTTTTGCATAATAGGTAACTTTTAGGTTACACAAATATAGGTAACTTAAAAGTTACTAAATAAATTTTCTTTCTAATTTTTTTTTGAATTAAGTAATAAGACAGTAAAAACCAAAGCAGCGGTTATTTTTACCCGATGAACGCAACGTTCTGCCACAACCAGTCAAGAAGTTCCTTTTGAAGTCGAGAACAAAGAAAAACTTGAAATGACTCTGCTTAAAGCGGCTCAATGACAGGACGCACGATGCATTCTGCTCACAGCATCTGCATCGACCAAGGGGCTATAAATGAAAAATATAGGTGATGAAAGACAGCCAGATCAAAAAATAAATAAATTTATTTCGGTAGTAAATTCAATTCAAATTCTTGTGAGGACAAAAAAAATGGGAACTCTCAGAAAATGTTTGAAAATTCCCATCCTGTAGCGGAGATGGGAAGTTTATCTAACCAGGTTTTGAGGGATTTTCTTCGATTTTCTATGTTATGATGCGCCTTGTATCTTACGAGTCAGCGTGACATATCAAGTTAAACGATCATTCCAGTGCAGAAAGTAGTACGGATTTGATTAAAATGTTAGGATTTCCGGGGTGCAAATGGGGCATAAGCTACCAACTAATGCTCCGGCTGTTACAGCTACAGTCATGGATTGTGGTCGGCTTGTGTTCCTATTTTGTTGTCATCAGCGCTGCCTAATTGTTCATTGGCTTGAGGAGCCGTGATTTCAGCAACCGGAGCCAGGGTGGTCCTAATCAAAAGTTCAAATTTGTTGGTCATAGAAAAATCTACGTGATGTTTTTTTATGAAACCGTCGCAAAGATTATCATTTTTTAGGGCATCTACCAGATCCTTTCCGACCGGTGGAACTAATCCCACGCTTTGAAGTTTGCCCTTGTAAAGAGAAAGATAGAAATCATATTTGGCTTTTCGCCCACCAGCCGCGTGAAGAAAATCTGAACTGTTCAAACTAAGTTTCTGTTCTTCGTTAAGAGAGCGCTTCAACAAAATTCTTATCACAGGAATATATTTTGTCCAAGCGTGAAGAAACATGTTTGTCATAAATGATAAATTTATCAAAGACAATGAACCGTTTTTGTGTCAATTATTGCAGCATGATAAAGATGTACCGTTAAATATGCGACCCCGGCCGAAACGCCTATCCTTCTACCACGCACTACATCTTTGCCTGAACTCGTTCAAATAATAACCAACTTTTCTTGAAATGCTGCTTTCCAGTTCAACGCGTTGCTTGCCGGAATAATTTTCTAAGAATTGCCATGCCTGTCGTTCGAGTCTGTGTTTTAATTCAGTTAAATGTTTCCCTACCTGCAACTTGAAAACATTCTCATCGTCTTTTCGCGAAATGTTCCTAACGGAGTTTAC
>DASYSW010000139.1:0-8213 GCA_036002905.1 Chitinophagaceae bacterium | reverse complement strand
CCTTACACCCGGGAAATAAAAGTATCAACAGGACTTGTTACATTGAACAATGCTCAATATTCCATCCAGGCCACAAAATCTGAGATTGATTTTATGTTTTCGCTGGAAGGGAAATGTTTTGATGATGTATCCACCGCTTCCGTTTTTTTTGACGGCACCCGTGTCAAATCAAATTTTAAAAACAGCGGCACGATGAATTGCGAAGGGCTTTTTCATTTTACATTCCGAAATACAAATCCATTACCATCAGCGTTATCAAATCTGGGAACAAAAAAGATCACCGCCATCCGCTTCAAAGACAATACAAATAAGGAAACAGGGATCATTTTGACTGCCGACCAGCAGCAAATGCTGACCACCCTGGTCAACTGTATGATCAATGAGGCGAAAAAACTACAATAAGCAAGATTTGTCCTGGATTAACGCTTTTATCTTTTCACTAGCACTATCATTTTTGAGCCGATCAGAAAAACATTGTTCAATGGAACATAAGTAATGCGGTCGACATCATTATCGTCTCTCCATGTTAGCATTTGCGTGGGACTGCTGTATCGGAAAGCTGTATCAATCTTTACAAGTTGTGCACTCACCATTTCTGCCTGGGAGTTCCCGCAGTGACGAGCAACTATATAATGCCACTATAGCTGCCACCGCTAAAATAGTTTTCATTTCTCTGTGATTTTCGAAGCTTAGGATTTGAAAAAAGAATATACATGCCAGCGAACATCTCGAGTCAGCTTGCGTATGAAAAAATCGAGAACGGAAAAATTATGATTAGTCGTCGTCGGTTGTGATCGTTCTTGTGCCTGCTCCCGTATCTGTAATGGTGGTCCGTGATGAACCTCTTCGGCTATTTATCATTGCTATCAATAACACTATGACTATTATCCCACCAACCACCCAAACCCAGGGTATGGTATACCATTCCCTGTGTTCCGTGGTTGTAGTTGTTACAGTTTTACTTGTTGACGCGCTATCCTGGCTCCAGCAGATTATCGTCAAGCAACTCAACAATAAGGTGACCATAAAATACCTGAAGAAATTAGTTGCGGAGAAATTTTTCATTTGTGATCTTTTTGGTTAAAAAACATTGCCAAAATGATTTATTCAACAATTACGCCAATGAACAAAGCACAACGCGCGAATTGGTTTAAAACCGGTGAGGCTATTTAAAGGGGCAGATTGGTTTTGCTTATAACGCCGGGCAGCATTTTTTGGAGAATTTGCTTAGTTGGCATGCTTTTTTTATATACTAACCTGTAATTAATTTTTCACCTTAAAAATTGATTGTATGCTACGGTGGACAATAATATTCTTGATCATTGCAATTATAGCCGGAGTCTTTGGCTTTGGTGGCATTGCAGCGGGAGCAGCGGGGATTGCAAAAGTGTTGTTCTTTATTTTTATTGTATTGTTTCTTATATCACTTATCCGGGGAAGGACAGTGGATTAATAGCTACACTATAGGAAAGGAAGAGTGGATATCCATTCTTCCTTTCAAGTTTTTTCTTTTGCTCTGTGGCAAATAACTTCTACTGAAAAGCTGAATGCAAGGGCAAAAGCCGTGCATTCCAGCCAGGCTTGCTTTCCAAAAGCAACAACCATCATTGCAAAACAAAACAAGCTTGCCATGACGGTCAACGCATTTTTCTCTCTAAGGTATTTTCTGCGAAACGGGGAGGCGGATGATAGTAACTTTTTCATAGTGTACAAAGATAATCTCTGCGTCCATTTAAAAAACTCTTCTCTCTAAAATTGCTCTAATAATTCTGGGTAGTGTGGCAGGATTTTTCCAATGACATCGGTATAACTGCATCCTAAAAATTTCAACTATGTCAATTGCCGAAAAGAAGAAGACAAAAGCGTCAAAAGGAAGGCGGTCCCCGAAAAGCGGTGACATCGCGGCATCATATAATAAGTTTAAAGAATTTGACGGCAAACAATACACAGGTATGAAGATCGGCAGGAGTCATAAATGGTATTATGATAAGGGCGAGTGGAGGGAGAAAAAAATCACTCCTGACCTGTGGGAAATTTCTTACTCGGTCACGAAGCGACGCGCTGGAAAGGCTCCGGAAGGATCAGGAGTACCAGTGGGCACAGAATATCATTGGTACATCATTTCGCATCAGAATGTAAAAAAAATAAATGCCAATGACTACACAACTTCAATGTCAGGGCTGAAATACAAACTGGCCCACAAGCGTGCCGGCAAGGATAAGTGGAGTACATCTGCAAAAACCCAACGAGCACATCTTATAAAATTTTTGCAAGAGTTTATTCAGCAATTGCAAAAGGAACCAGTGCCTCTTCAGTTAGAATATAACGGCAAGGTTTATAAGGGCGAGGGAATACCTATTCCTGAAACTTGTCATGATGGTGTTTGTCCTGAACTGGACATTACTTTAAATGATGAGCACCTTGGCATTTTACACAGCATGAAAAGTGGCTGGAAAATGGATGAAATAAAAGATCAGAAGCTCATTGATGCAATAGGGCAGGAGGTCTTATTATGGTATGAATGATTTTACTGGTACTGAATATAGATCGGTTGAGGCTTTAGTTTCAATACTTGCTCGGGTTGCATTTCAGTTTTAGCGCCGATCTTCTTTGTATCATTCTTATAAAATATTTTGAAACCAGTGTACTCAACCGGCTGAGGATAGATAAAACTTTTATAGGTTCCTATCTTTTTTGCAGATGAACCCCATCCATCCATATTCATTACTACCTGCACGGAAGGATTAGGCTTGATCTGTTTATAGTTGGTCACCATAGGTTGGGTAAATCTATGCACGATCAAAATTTTTGGAGAAATGTTATTCTTTTTCACGATGTCTGAAAGAAAATTGATGGCATAATTAATATCAGCAGCATCAAAAGTGCCGATTACGGTGCCCGGACGTTTACCAGATTTCATGGAAAATTCGGGATCTATTCCAAGATGAACATTTGGCATGCTCAGGTATTTCTCCAGTGGTGGCAATTCCTTTTGCAGATCGCTCAATCCCACTTGCACATCCAAAAACACTAAAGCATTTATTTCATTGGCCCAGCTGATGACCTTATCAATTTGAGCAAAAGGCATCCTTAACCGGTAGGTATTACCCGGACCAGGACTTTGTTGAGCGGTCACAGCTATGTAATGCAGGGCTGGAATCACTTTTACCAGGGTGTCGGCAGCTTGCCATTTGTCAACTTCCTGTCGCAGGCGGTTTATCATGCTGTCCTTGGGGAACTCACCCAGGATTCCCATATTTTTTGAATAAAGATTTCCGTAATATGCGATAATGCGATTAAATGGTAATATGGCACCTTCTTGCGGGAGGGTGGTACTCACCGGCCATTTACCACTCGAATCTCCATTCGTAATGTGATCCAGGAGCTTCTGGTACGACGCGGAATCTATTGGGGCTGGTTTATAAAGTATTGCCTCCGTTTTTGCAGGAAGGGTGGTATCACGATTTGCTACAACTCTTGCATTCCCAGCTTCGGAGCAAGAGCTAAAAAGAATGGGGAACAAGAATGCAATAATTACACTATACAATGGTCTTTTTAGCAGAGTTGTCATGGGGACAGAATTTTTACAAATAAACGAACTTTATGATCTATTTATTTTTTCAAACCCCTCTTTTTGTAATGTTTATTAAGGTGTTATTTCTACTTACACAAGAATAAGGCCGCGATTACTTTATTTCGGTGATGTAGCCGGTAAATGATATCGGCTGTCTATTATTGCTAAGCACCTGGAGCGTTCCGTACCCATTATCTGATAACGAAAGGGTGAATTCCCTCAAATCAGTCACGTCCTTGGGTTTGATACTGATGTTCCAGCCTTTCTTCTTACCCGGACTTGCTGTGTACTCAAACTTTGTCGAAGTGAAATTAAATCCTCCGTCGCCTGAACCATAAGGTACCGAGTAGGCTCTGCCATAAAAAGGAAGGTTTGATACTAGCGAGTCCGACAAAACAGTAAGACCGTACTCACTTGTCAATTGCCGGCTTCTGCCGGAAGTCGGCAAGGCAGTCTGCGCGTGAAAAACAAACTGCTTTGATTCGACACTGGTCTTCACAACCGATTTATCAGGCTGCGCATTCAATGCATGTGCTGCAGATAATAGAAGCCCAACAAAAAGGATATTTGCGATGGTTTTATTTAAACTGTTCATACCCGTCTTTTTTATCACAACGGCAAAGTTTATACTATGGTTTGTTAAACCGCTGCTTTAAATATCATAAAATCTGTCCGTTTATCAAGAATTCTGGTTTTTGCTACATTTAAATATAGACTGTGCATTTTTTTGCGGTAATTTTTATTTTTTTATGACTGTATTTGCATAATATTGTCAGCGCGACTGCAATGAGACCATGCTAAAAAAAGAACGACAATCCTTTATCTTACGCCAGGTAAACCTTCATAACAAGGTTCTTTCGTCCGATCTGAGCCAGGAAATGAAGGTTTCGGAAGACACGATTCGGCGCGACCTGAATGAGTTATCGGACGAAGGAAAGGTGATCAAAGTTCATGGAGGCGCTCTCTCAAAATCGTTCCATCTTTCTCTTAAATCCCCCAACGTATATTCTCTTGATGAGAAAAAAACGATTGCCCAAAAAGCATCCCAGCTTATCAAAGACGGAATGTTTGTAATGACAACGGGAGGAACGACGATTATCGAATTAGCAAAAGCATTACCATCTGAATTGTCTGCCACTTTTATTACAGTCAGCCTGCCCGTCGCTTATGAATACATTCATCATCCGAACATCGAAGTAATTTTTATTGGGGACAAAATTTCAAAAAGCGCCCAAATATCTGTCGGGGGGGAAGCGATCTCGAAGATCAGGCAAATAAAAGCAGATCTCTGTTTTCTAGGAACAAATGCTATTGACATCCCCAACGGATTAACTGACAGCGATTGGGAAGTGGTACAAATAAAAAAGGCGATGATCGATTCATCTGAAAAAGTGATAGCGCTTACCATTGCCGAGAAACTTAATTCATCCCAACGAATAAAAATTTGCCCGATAAATGAGATCGACGTATTGATCACCGAGCTAAACAGTGACAATAATCTATTAAAACCCTATCATGAAACAGGTATTGAAATTCTTTAATAAAGTATAAACAGAAAAACAAAAATTCTATTCATCATTTAAAAACTGCTATATGGTACACTCTAAAAAGTCAAGACGCTCGAAATGCCCGCCTGCCGGACGGGCAGGGAAACATATTTCATTGGTCTTGCTGTTACAGGCATGTGGCTTACTTTTATTCTCGCAGGTGCGTATCAGCGGGAAAGTCAGGGATGCGGACAACAAAGGCCTTCCCGGCATTTCGGTAACAATCCCAAATACAACGTTTGGGGCATCGACAGACGCAGATGGTTTATATTCCATCAATGCAAACCTTCCCGCGGGCAGTTATACTCTTCAATTTTCAGGTGTTGGTTATAAAGCACAGTCCCAGACTTTGCAAATTGGAAGTGCTGCTTCCTATACAAGCGATGTACAACTGACCGCAGATGCTTTGAAGATGGATGAAGTGATCGTTACAGGTGTATCGGCAGGTACCACGCGAAAGCAATTGGGGAATTATATCAGCACAGTCAAAGCCGATGAATTAACTAAAGGAGCTACCAGCAATGTACTTTCTGCATTACAGGGAAAGACAGCAGGTGCGCAAATCATTCAGAACAATGGTGATCCGTCAGGAGGTGTTTCGGTTCGGTTGCGCGGAATAAGTTCTGTGTTGTCATCGTCAGAGCCATTATACATTGTTGATGGAGTAATTATCAACAATGCAACAAACAGGGTTACGAACACTCAAAACTCATATGACGGGACCAATTTTGTAGGCACCATCGGGCAAAATCGGTTAGCTGATATAAATCCAGCTGATATTGATCACATCGAGGTGCTGAATGGGGCAGCAGCAGCTGCTATTTATGGTTCCAGGGCAAACGCAGGCGTAATTCAAATATTTACAAAGAGAGGTGTTTCAGGTGCTCCGCAGATAAATTTTTCTACGAGCATTATGATGAATCAATTAAGGCACAAGTTGGACGTGAACCAAGCTCCCACAAAATTCGGCGGACCCACAGATGGACCAGGCGCTTTCACACAAGATCTCATCACGGCAGTGGGAACTCCCCCGGCTTTGCTCACAAACACGACTGATGTTACGCGCTACAATTACCAGGATTATATTTTTCAAACCGGCCTTGGAACAGACAATAATATTTCTGTAAGCGGTGGCACTGATAAGTTAAAATATTACGTGTCAGGTTCATATTTTTTCAACCAGGGCATCGTAAAAAATACCGACTACAGGAGATATAGTTTCAGGGCTAACATTGATCAAACGATCAACCGCATGCTTAGTTTCAACCTGGGATTGAATTATATCAACAGTGCTTCACATGAAAAGCCGGATGGAAACTCTTTTTATTCCCCGATGAACTCGGTGACCATCATCGGGAATTTTCATGACATCTGGGCAAGAGACGCAAACGGCAACTTAAAGGCTGTTGGTGAAAGAGGTCGTGTGAATCCTGTTTCAGTAATTGAAGATTTTAAACAAAGAGAAGAAACCAATCGCGTCATAGCGAATCTTGGTGTAAAATTAAAACCCGTAAGGGGATTGACATTTGACTATACTTTGGGCATTGATAACTATGGCCAGAATGGAACCACTTATATGCCACCATTTGCTTACAACGTGAACACAGCTTTCTTTGGTGGCGGCCCCTCGCTGGATCCGACTCTGAATGGTTATACAAGTACGGGCAATGATTATTTCTTCCAGATCAACAATGAGATCAACGGCACTTATCAATTTAATATTACAAACGAAATTGGGTCAACCACGCAAGTCGGGTATTCTGTTCAATATGAAAGAAACCGCTATTCGCTTTTACAAGGTCGTGGTTTAGCTCCTTTCATAGAAACGATCAATGGGGCCAGCACTCCTTTGCCAAGTGTTGATGACAGAACTGAAATATCGATTTCGGGTGCGTATCTGCAGCAGAACTTCCGAATTAAAAATAAGTTGTTCCTGACGGGCGCAGTTCGTTTGGATGGCTCTTCTGTCTTTGGCGAAGACCAGCGCCACCAGGTCTACTACAAAGCAAGCGGAAGCTATCTTTTATCTGACAACGATTTCTGGACGAGCTCACTGCCCTGGTGGAATACTTTTAAAATTCGTGCAGCTTATGGAGAATCAGGAAACCTTACCGGCATTGGTGCTTATGATCGCATCAATGCATACAGCAGTAATTCTTATTTAGGAAGAATTGCATTAACAGGCAATACCCGCCTCGCAAATGAAAATGTCAAACCGGAAAGACAACAGGAAACGGAGATCGGAACTGATATGTCGTTTTTCAAGGACAGGATCAGTTTGCAGTTCAACTGGTATCATAAAAAAGTGAATGATCTTTTGATCAATCGCCAGATCGCTCCAACGACCGGCTACTCAAGCCTGCTTGATAATTTTGGTTCGTTAGAAAATAATGGATTTGAATTTGTACTTGGCGGTAGCCCCATCGACAAACAAGATCTGAAGTGGGATGCAACATTGATCTTTAATCACAACCGCAATAAAGTTTTGGAAACCGGCCCTGCACTTACTCTTCTCAGTACGAACGCCGGCGCGCCGATCGCATTGCTGGAAGGTTACCCTGTTGGAGTATTCTATGGAACTTTCTTTGCAGTTGATGATAATGGCGGACAAGTGAAAAATTCAGCTGGTATTCCCCTGATAGAAAAAGGTGTTCAGAATTCTCCAACTTCCTACACACCACAAAGGGACGCAAACGGCCTTCCCACAGGAACTACTTTAAGAAAGGTGATCGGCGATCCTAATCCCGATTATACTGCTACATTGACGAATGACCTTACTTATAAAAAGTTTGGTTTGCACATCCAGTTTGATGCAGTACAGGGCGTGGATGTTTTCAATGCTGATTTCAGGACACGACAAGGCGTTGGAAATGGCCTCGTGGCTGAACAAGAACACGAGGGGTTACTGCCGCGAGGATATATACTCGGCAATTACCAGATCGAACAATGGCGTGTAGATGATGGTTCTTTCGTTAAACTCAGAGAAGTTGCCGTGAGTTATAGCTTAGGCAATTTGAAATTCTTTAAGGATGTAGTATTGAGCCTGAGTGGACGTAATTTGATCTCATGGGATAATTACAAAGGATACGATC